>CAZACA010000025.1:0-16517 GCA_964483515.1 uncultured Treponema sp. | reverse complement strand
ACGTGGCAATTTTAGCGCATTGATTTTTTTTCCAAAAGGGAGCGGCTTTTTTTTTCGCGGAGGAAAATGAAGGGGAGAGAAAATTATCTGCTTCCGAGGAAAAGAAATTTGAACGGCGGAATTTTTTTTATGATTTCCGTAGCGATGTAGCAGATTAACGTTACGGATACGGTTTCGAGCAAAGTTATGGCGTAGTTTATTCCGTCGAAATTTTTTGTAACGCGAACCATGAAGTATGAAAAAAATAATCCGCTCGTCGCGTAAATTCCCATGGAATTCCGTCCGATTTTTGCAAGGAATTTTTCAGCCGGATTTTGTTTGTTTTGTGTTGCAATAAAAATCGTGTACAAAACAAATATTGAACCGGAAAAACCAATGACCCAGCGAAAAACGTCAATCGCCAGCTGTTTTTTCCAATTTTCTCTTAAAATGCAAATTGCGGTTGTATAGATGTAACTTTCGTAGCGAAAAAAATGGTACAGAATCGCAAAAGGAATTGCCAAAAGAATCAGCGAAACGAATTTCCGGTTTAACATTTTTGGAATAATTTTTTCTGATAAAGAAAATTCGTTCCAATAAAATCCTGCCACAAAATACGGATACATGAATTTATAAAGTTGCAGATTAAATTTGTCAGGAACGATTGTCATTGCTGCGATTATCAGAATGTGAATGGGAAAAAAATTGCGAAAAATTTTTTTAACGGCAAATAACACGATGCTGCAAAATAAAATTGCCCACAAAAACCAAAGCGAACCGATTACAATTCGCGGATAACTGAAAAAAATCCGAAAAGTCATAGTTCCTTTTAAAATGTTGTATAAAATTTGAAATGCCAAATCTACTGCTGACCAGGACAAAATCGGTATAAAAAGTTCATGAAATCGTTTTGAAAAAAGTTTTTGTGCGCTGTATTTTTTGGCGGAAGAAGAAAAGAAAAATCCGCTTATGAGCATAAAAAGCGGCATATGAAAGGAATAAATGAAGCGAAAAATCGGATCGTAAAAAAAACTTCCTCCGCACACTGAAAGCCCGGAACCGTACTGAATGCAGTGTCCCATGACCACCGAAATTATCGTAATTCCTTTTACTACATCAGGGAAAAGAGACCGAGTTGACCCCCCCCCCCCCCACAATAGGCAAAATCATTTTGTTTTGTTCTGCTGAATTTTTTTGCATTTTTTTTCTCCAGAAAGCAATTTTTTTTTGCGGCGTAAATTTTACGGACGCGGACGCATTCTATCATTGCGTTTAAACTTTGTAAAATTCCTTTCCATGGCTTGCGTTCAATTTAAGAATTTCTTATTGACATATTTTTTTCGTTAATATATATTTCCGAAACACATTATCATTTTGGGGGTTTCCCTGAATGCTCTTGTAGCTCAGTCGGTAGAGCACATCGTTGGTAACGATGAGGTCAGCGGTCCGATTCCGCTCGGGAGCTATAATCCAAACGAAAGGAGTAAATATGGCAAGCAAAAAAAAGTCGGCGGTAGAAATCATCGCGTTGCAATGCACTGAATGCAAACGAAGAAATTATACAACGTACAAGAACCGCAAAAACATTACCGGAAAACTGGAAAAAAATAAGTATTGTCCTTTCTGCCGAAAAGAAATTCTTCACAAAGAAACAAAGGCAAAATAAAATCATCGGTTTCTTTCGGGAAGCCTGAGATATATTTTAGGTCAGTAGCTCAGCTGGTAGAGTCCCGGTCTCCAAAACCGGTTGTCGCGGGTTCAAGTCCTGCCTGGCCTGTTATTTTAAAATCAAGAGGAAGATGATGAAAAAGATTTCCCAATTCATAAGAGAGTGTGCCGGCGAACTTCGCAAAGTAACCTGGCCCACGCGCGAAGAAGTTTTTGCTTCTACAAAAGTTGTCTTCATCTCTACGGTTGTAGTGGCTTTCATTCTCGGTCTGCTTGACTGGCTGTTTGCGGAAGGTCTCCGCCTGATTTTTTAGCGGAAATTCAAATGGCACGAAGCTGGTACATTCTTCAAATTTACACTGGTTACGAACAGAAAATCTCCCGAACGCTGAATTCCATGCTGGAAGAAAAAAAACTCGATTCAAATATCGTTTTTCAGGTAAAAGTTCCCATGGAAGAAGTGGTGGAAGTTTCCAACGGAAAAAAGCACGTTAAAAACAATCTGATTTTGCCCGGCTACATTATGATTGAAATGGATTTGCCGCAGTTGGGCTGGAAAAATACCTGCTCGCTGATTCGTCGGATTCAGGGCGTAACCGGATTCGTGGGCGTAAAACCTTCTGAAAAACCGCGTCCGATTTCCACTGACGAAGCGAAAAATATTCTGCAAATGGCCGGCGAACTTAAAGGCGAAAAAACTGTACGCATCAAGCAGAATTTTGAAGTGGGCGAAACCGTTAAAATTACCGAAGGTCCTTTTGCAACTTTCAGCGGCGCAATCGAAGAAGTTATTGCCGAAAAAAACAAACTCAAGGTAAACGTTCAGATTTTCGGCAGGGCGACGCCTGTAGAAGTAGACGTTCTTCACGTAGAAAAAATTTAATCGTCTTTTCGGCACAAATTTCCGTTGTTGAAAAAGGCAAATGGTATTTGAAAGATTTTGCGTTTGAAAATAACGCTTTTTCTTAATTTGGGAGAAGTGCAAGTCCGTCGGACATAGGCATTTCGCTAGAGTTGCTTTTTGCATACTCGCACCAATGTAAGGAGTAAATTATGGCCACAAAAAAGGTTACCGCTGTCATTAAACTTCAGTGCCCCGCGGGTGCTGCGACACCGGCTCCACCTGTTGGACCTGCTCTCGGACCTCACGGCGTTTCTGCACCGAAATTTGTGCAGGAATTCAATGACCGCACCAAGAGCATGGAAAAGGGACTCATTATCCCTGTCGTCATCACCGTTTACCAGGACAAATCCTACACGTTCATCCTCAAAACACCGCCTGCTGCAGTTCTCATTAAAAAAGCGGCCGGAGTTCAGAAAGGTTCGGGCAATCCGCTCCGAAACAAAGTAGGAAAAATTTCTGCAAAATCGCTTGAAGAAATCGCGAAGCAAAAACTTCCTGATTTGAACGCAAACGATGTGGAAGCGGCGAAAAAAATCATTGCCGGTACTGCGCGCAGTATGGGTATCGAAGTGGAGGCTGAATAATGAAGCACGGAAAAAAGTACCGCGAATCGTTGAAAAAATACGATCAGACGAAATCTTACAAAGTTTCCGACGCATGTCAGCTTGTAAAAGATCTTCACTATGTAAATTTCGATGAAACTGTAGAACTTTCCGTTTCGCTTAAACTGGAAAAAAATCAGACAGTCCGCGACACTCTGGTTTTCCCCCATCAGTTCACTGCCGAAAAGCGCGTTCTGGTTTTTTGTAAGGACGAACGCATAAAGGAAGCACTGGATGCAGGCGCAACTTATGCAGGAACGGAATACATCGAAAAAGTAAAGGGCGGATGGCTTGACTTTGACGTTGCAGTTGCTACTCCCGACATGATGAAAGACGTTGGCCGGTTGGGTATGGTTTTGGGACGAAAAGGTCTTATGCCGAACCCGAAAACCGGAACCGTTACGCCGAACATCGCAGAAGCAGTTGCTGAACTGAAAAAAGGTCGCACCGAATTCCGCGCGGATAAAACTGGCGTCGTTCACATTCCGGTGGGAAAAGTTTCCATGGAAGCGAAAGACACGGCTGAAAACGTAAATACTTTCCTTGCCGAACTGGAGCGAAAAAAGCCCGCCGATGCAAAAGTCGGATTCATTCGTTCGGTTTCCATCAGTTCTTCAATGGGTCCCGGCGTCTGGATTGATTTCAAGGAGGCAGAATAATGGCTATTTTGGCGAAAAAAGTTCAGCCTGGAAAAACTCAGGCTATCGAAGACGCGAAAAAAGTTCTTGCCGAGTACAACGATTTCATTTTTGTGGAATATCGCGGACTCACGGTAGAACAAATCACGAAACTCCGACACAACCTTCGTGAAAAAAACGCGCAGTTCAAAGTAATCAAAAACAATTTTGCAAGAGTTGCATTTGACGAACTGAAAAACGACTCCGTTGCGCAATATCTTTCCGGTCCCACGGCAATCGCCATGATAAAGGAAGATGCAAACGAATCGGCGAAAGTTCTCTTTGATTTTGTCAAGGAAGCACCGTCCCTTGTCGTAAAAGGCGCCTGGGTCGAAAACGAACTTTACGATGCTGCAAAAATCGAAGCATTTTCAAAACTTCCCGGAAAAAAGCAGCTTATCGCAATGCTCATGTCTGCAATCAATGGTCCTGCACGAAAACTTGCCGGAACATTGCAAGCATATGTTGAAAAACTTGAAAAAGAAGGTTCTGCACCGAAATCCGATGCAGCGCCTGCCGCTGAATCACCAGCGCCCGCTCCAGCAGCCGAATAACCGGCGGGAATTTCCCAAAGCGGATTTTTTTCACTACGGTCAGGCTTCATTCGCTGTCGACTGTCCGTAGAAAAACCGATGCGGATTTTATGAAACAGTTTGTTTTTTTTCCGCACGGAAACTAATCACATTTGATTATGGAGAAGACAATATGGCAGCACTTACAAACGAAGAAATTCTTGAAGCAATCGCAAACATGACGGTTCAGCAGGCAGCTGATTTGGTAAAGGCAATGGAAGAAAAATTCGGCGTTTCTGCGGCGGCTCCTGTTGCAGTTGCGGCGGGTCCTGCGGCTGCGGCTGAAGAAGAACAGACTGAATTCACCGTTACCCTTGAATCCATCGATCCTGCAAAGAAAATGGACGTAATCAAGGCGGTAAAAGCGGCAACCGGACTTGGCCTGAAGGAAGCAATGGCAATCGTTACCGGCGCTCCTCAGACAATCAAGGAAGGCGTTTCAAAAGCAGATGCAGACAAACTCATTGCGGATATTACTGCCGCCGGTGGAAAAGTCAGCAAAAAATAATTGCGGTTTGCTTTAAAAACGAACCGAATTCAAGAGCTTCAGGAAGGAAAATCTTTTCTGAAGCTTTTGTCGTCAAAAAAAATGCAGAAAATTCTGCGGAACAAAATTCCAAAGGGCGCGGAATCTCGTGCTGAGCAAAGTTTTTGCTTGTAGCGGTTTTCGCGTACCGTCAAAAATCAACGAGGTATTTGATGTTCGCCAAGAGCAAGAAAATTGTCCGCCAGTACATCGGAAAGGACATCCAGGATTTCATGGAGCTTCCGAATTTAATCGACATTCAGCTTTCTTCCTACGAAGAATTCATTCAGAAAAATCGAATCGATAAAGGAGAGCCTTTGGAAAATCAGGGGCTTCAGAACGTATTTAATTCCACGTTCCCCATCGAAAGTCCCAACGGCGACATGACGCTGAACTACGAATCATATCAGCTTGACTACGACAGCATAAAATTCAGCGAACAGGAATGCAAACGAAAAGGTGCAACTTATGCGGTTCCTTTAAAGGCGCGAATCGATCTGGAATTCAAGGAAACCGGCGCAATTCTTCAAAAAGACATTTACATGGGCGACGTACCGCTTATGACCGACCGCGGAACTTTTATCATTAACGGCGCGGAACGAGTTGTAGTCAGCCAGATTCATCGTTCGCCGGGAGTAATTTTTCAGCGCGACAAAGGAATTTTATCCAGCCGAATTATTCCGTATCGCGGCTCGTGGCTGGAATTTGAAATCGACCAGAAAAAAGAACTCATTTACGCGAAAATCGACAGGAAGAAAAAAATTCTCGGTACGATTTTTTTGCGCGCACTGGGATATTCCACCCGTGAAGAAATCATAAAAAGTTTTTATGTCACCGAAACCATGGAAATTCCGTCGGAAGCCGAAAAACGCGAAGAACTTTCAGGAAAAATTCTTGCAAAAGCGGTAATCGTTACGGACGTGGAATCAGGCGAAGAAAAAAAACTGTTCCGTGCGGGCGACAAACTTCATCCCCACGACATTGACGATCTGGTGGCAAACGGAATTCAGCAGGTGGAAGTAATCAGACTTTCTACGCTGAAAAACGCGGAAAGCAAGGAAGAAAAAAATCGTTCACTGGACAGCGAAATGATTGTCAGCTGCTTTGAACGCGAAGAAATAATTTTTTCAAAGGACGGCTCATCCACCGCAGACGAACCGACGAAAGAAGAATGCCTTTCAAAAGTCTATCAGGTTTTGCAGCCGGGCGAACCGATTACCGTTGAAGCCGCAGAACGCGATTTGAACACGATGTTTTTCAGCATCCGGCGGTACGATTTGGGACGAGTGGGACGCTACAAGCTGAACAAAAAATTCGACTATGAAAATCCCGTGGACGACGTTACGCTGACAAAAGACGACATCATTCAGACCATGAAGCATCTGATTGAAGTTTACATCGGCGACGAACCGCTGGACGACATCGATCACCTGGGCAGACGACGCGTGCGTTCCGTGGGCGAACTTTTGACGAATCAGTTCAAGACTGCATTTGCACGAATGGAACGAATCGCAAAGGAACGGATGAATTTAAAGGAAACCGAAACCCTCAAGCCGCAGGATTTGATTTCGATTAAGCCGATTATTTCTTCCGTGCGCGAATTTTTCGGTTCAAGTCAGCTTTCGCAATTCATGGATCAGGTAAATCCGCTGGCAGAACTGACTCACAAGCGGCGACTCAATGCGCTTGGACCGGGCGGACTTTCCCGTGACCGTGCAGGATTTGAAGTTCGCGACGTTCATTATACGCATTACGGACGAATGTGCCCCATCGAAACTCCTGAAGGCCCGAACATCGGTCTGATTGTTTCCCTGGCGATTTTTACGCGGGTAAACGGCTACGGATTTCTGGAAGAACCGTACAGAAAAGTTGTAAACGGAAAGGCAACCGACGAAGTAGAATATCTCGATCCGATGGACGAAGACAAATTTTACGTCGGTCAGGTTACCGAAGGAATTAAGGCAGACGGTTCGTTCCCCACGGATCTGGTTTCGTGCCGTCATCGCGGAGATTACACGAGCCGTTCGCCGAAAGACATTCAGTACATGGACGTTTCTCCGCGCCAGGTAATTTCCGTTTCCGCATCCCTTGTTCCGTTTCTGGAGCATGACGATGCAAACCGCGCGCTCATGGGATGCAACATGCAGCGACAGGCAGTTCCGCTTTTATTCCCTGAGCCGCCTCACGTGGGCACCGGAATGGAACAGAAAGCCGCTTACGATTCAGGAGTTCTAACGAAGGCAAAACGCGCAGGAACCGTAAAATGGGTTGAAAGCGACCTTGTAAAAGTAAAACCGGACGGCGTAAAAGGCGACGTAATGGACGAATATCCGCTGCTTAAATATCAGAAAACCAACAGCGACACGTGCAATCATCAGCGACCGGTCGTTCAGGTGGGCGATCATGTGGAAGCAGGAAGCGTAATTGCAGACGGTCCGGCAACATTTAACGGCGAACTCGCTTTGGGACGAAACATTCTCGTAGGATTCGTTCCGTGGAATGGCTACAACTACGAAGACGCGGTTTTAATCAGTCAGCGCGTGGTAAAGGAAGATATGTACACGTCGATTCACATCCACGAATTCCAGACTGAAATCCGCGAAACGAAACTCGGCCCGGAGCGAATTACGCGGGACATTCCGAATACGTCTGAAAAAATTCTGGACAATCTGGATTCTGACGGAATCGTGCGGATTGGTGCAAAAGTTCGTTCAGGCGACATTCTCGTGGGAAAAGTTACGCCGAAATCCGAAACCGAAACCACTCCGGAATTCAAACTGCTTAATTCGATTTTCGGCGAAAAGGCAAAGGAAGTACGCGACTCTTCACTGAAACTTCCTCATGGAGTTCAGGGCGTCGTAATTGACATTCAGCGGCTTAAACGAAGCGAAGGCGATGAACTTCAGCCGGGCGTAGAAGAACAGGTAAAAGTAATCATCGCGGACAAACGAAAACTTGTGGTGGGCGACAAAATGGCAGGTCGTCACGGAAACAAAGGTGTCGTTGCGCGGATTTTGCCGGTTGAAGACATGCCGTATCTGGAAGACGGAACTCCGCTGGACGTCTGCCTGAATCCGCTGGGCGTTCCTTCGCGAATGAATATCGGACAGATTATGGAATCGGAACTTGGACGGGCAGGACTGGTGCTGAACGAATGGTACAATTCGCCTGCATTCCAGACGCCTTCACAGGAACAGATTGCGGACAAACTTGAAGAAGCGGGACTTTCGCGGGACTGCAAGCAGATTGTTCGCGACGGATTTACCGGTGAGCCGTTCCTGAATCCGATTTTCGTGGGCGTAATTTACTTCATGAAACTGCACCATCTGGTTGACGACAAAATGCACGCGCGTTCTACCGGACCATATTCACTCGTTACGCAGCAGCCGTTGGGCGGAAAGGCGCAATTCGGCGGACAGCGTCTGGGAGAAATGGAAGTATGGGCACTGGAAGCATACGGTGCGGCGAATACGCTTCAGGAAATGATGACCATAAAATCCGACGACATGAACGGACGCTCAAAAGTTTACGAATCAATCGTAAAGGGCGAACCGACTGCGCCAATCGGAGTGCCGGAATCGTTTAACGTTCTCGTGCAGGAACTTCGCGGACTTGCACTGGATTTTACGATTTATGATGACAAAGGAAAACAAATTGCCCTCACCGAGCGCGACCAGGAACTTATAGACAAAGTTGGCGCCGGATTCGAGAAGGAGAATGAAAATGCGTGACATTCAGGATTTCACAAGTCTCAAAATAAAACTTGCATCGCCGGAAAATATCCGTTCGTGGTCATACGGCGAAGTAAAAAAACCGGAAACCATTAACTACAGGACGCTCAGACCGGAGAGGGACGGACTTTTCTGCGAGCGGATTTTCGGTACAACAAAGGAATGGGAATGCTACTGCGGAAAATTTAAATCAATCCGCTACAAGGGCGTTGTCTGCGACCGATGCGGCGTTGAAGTTACGCATTTTAAAGTTCGTCGCGAAAGAACCGGTCACATCGATCTGGCAGCACCCGTCAGCCACATCTGGTACTATCATTCCGTGCCGAGCCGGATGGGTCTGCTTCTGGATTTGCAGGTTGCCGCCCTTCGTTCGATTCTTTACTACGAAAAATATATCGTCATTGAACCCGGCGACACTGACCTGAAAAAAAATCAGCTTCTCACCGAAGACGAATATCTTGAATATCAGGAACGATACGGCGGAGCGTTTACGGCAGGAATGGGCGCGGAAGCAATTAAGACGCTTCTGGAAAATCTCGACCTGGATGCACTCGCTTCGGAACTGCGTCTGAAAATGATTGAAAAAGGCCCGAAAAGCGACAAACGGCTTTTAAAGCGGATTGAAATCGTGGAAAATTTCCGCACGTCGGAAAACAAAGCGTCGTGGATGATTCTTGACGTAATTCCCGTAATTCCGCCGGATTTGCGCCCGATGGTTCAGCTGGACGGAGGAAGATTCGCCACCAGTGATTTGAACGATTTGTATCGCCGCGTAATCAACCGGAACAACCGCCTGAAAAAATTGCAGTCACTTTCTGCGCCGGACATAATCATCCGCAACGAAAAACGAATGCTTCAGGAAGCAGTTGATTCCCTGTTCGACAATTCAAAGCGAAAACAGCGCGTTCTAAAAGGTGCAGCAAACCGTCCGTTAAAATCCATCAGCGATATGCTTAAGGGAAAGCAGGGCCGGTTCCGTCAGAATTTGCTTGGAAAACGCGTAGATTATTCAGGCCGTTCGGTAATTGTCGTGGGACCGGAACTGAAACTCTGGCAATGCGGACTTCCTGAAAAAATGGCGCTGGAACTTTTCAAGCCGTTCATCATGAAAAAACTCGTGGACAAAGGAATCGTTTTCAACATTAAAAAGGCGCGGACTCTGGTAGAAAGCGAATCCACGGAAGTTTTTGCAATTCTTGACGAAGTTGTGCGTGAACATCCCGTCATGCTGAACCGTGCACCTACGCTTCACCGGCTGGGAATTCAGGCGTTTGAACCTGTTCTTGTTCCGGGAAAGGCGCTGAAACTGCATCCGCTGGCGTGCAAGGCGTTTAATGCGGACTTCGACGGCGACCAGATGGCGATTCACGTTCCGCTGACACAGGCTGCGCAGATGGAATGCTGGACGCTCATGCTTTCTGCACGAAATTTGCTCGACCCTGCGAACGGAAACACAATCGTCGCTCCGTCTCAGGACATGGTTCTGGGAATTTATTACATGACTTCCATCAAACCGAACGCAAAAGGAACGGGCAAATTCTTTTCCAGCGCGGATGAAGTTCGTCTGGCAGCATCAAGCGGCGCAATCGAATGGCAGGCAGAAATTAAAATTCACAAGAACATTCTGAACAAATGCGTGAACGATGACAGGGATCCCGACGGAAAATATATTTTGACTTCAGCGGGACGAATGGCGTTCAACGAATCCATGCCTGAAGAAGTGGATTTTTACAACGAACAGCTGGGCGACAAAAAGCTCAAAAAAATGATTGAAAGCGTTTACCACAACGAACAGACGAGCGACAAAAAAATCAAATCGCTTATCGAAGAAAAATTCGCCGGGGACGAAATTCGACGTGATTTGAGTCAGATGGACGACGACACCGTGGAAGAAATTCTGGACGATGACGCGCTTTTAAAGCAGATCGACAAAATTTTTAACCGCGAAACGCCCATGGAACTGAGCAAACTGCGCAAAATAATTCCGTCGCTTTATTCGATTGACCGCGGATGGCTTACGATTCAGATGCTGGATGCAATAAAATCCTGCGGATACAAAAACGCAACTTTCTACGGCGCAACCCTTTCCATGGACGACATTCTTGTTCCGGCGCAAAAAGAAGAAATGGTTGCCGAAGCGAACAGGGAAGTGGAAAAAATCGTCGGTCAGTGGAATGACGGTGCCATTACTGCAAACGAACGCTACAACAAATCCGTTACGATTTGGGAAAACACCAACGAAAAACTCACCGATCTGATGATGGACAATCTGGCAAAGCACAAGGACGGATTCAATACCATTTACATGATGGCGGTTTCCGGTGCGCGCGGTTCCAAAAAG
Source organism: uncultured Treponema sp. (assembly GCA_964483515.1). Lineage (GTDB taxonomy): Bacteria > Spirochaetota > Spirochaetia > Treponematales > Treponemataceae > Treponema_D. The sequence goes on along the minus strand of CAZACA010000025.1, from coordinate 5,517 downwards.
CAGATTTCTCAGCTTGCAGCAATGCGCGGACTCATGCAGAAACCGAACGGTGACATCATCGAACTGCCGATTCGGGCGAACTTTAAGGAAGGTCTTTCCGTCATCGAATTCTTCATTTCAACGAACGGTGCGCGAAAAGGACTTTCGGATACTGCGCTGAAAACTGCGGACGCCGGATACATGACGCGGCGACTGGTTGATGTTGCCCAGGACGTTGTAGTAAACGAAGAAGACTGCGGAACAATCAACGGAATCGACTATGCGGCAATCAAGGAAGGCGACAACGTAACCGTTACTCTGGCAAAACGAATCGCGGGCCACTATACGATTGAACGCGTAATCGATCCGGTTTCGGGCGAACTTCTGTGCGACGTAAATCAGTACATCGACGAAAATCTTGCGGAAAAAATCGATAAGGCGGGCGTAGAAAAAGTAAAATTGCGAACGGTTTTAACCTGCGAAAGTCAGCACGGAATTTGCGTAAAATGCTACGGAAAAGATCTGGCGCGGAATAAAATCGTTGAAATCGGTGAAGCGGTGGGAACGATTGCGGCACAATCCATCGGTCAGCCGGGAACTCAGCTTACCCTGCGAACATTCCACACGGGCGGCGCGGCGGAAGGCGGACAGAAAGACAATCACATCGCCATGAAATACGACGTTTACATCGAAAAAATTTCGGGAACGCACGTTGCAAAATCAAACGGCGACTGGCTTTTTACCCGACGCGGATCCATGATCGTTTCAAAACTTTTCAATTCGTACAAAACTGAAAACGGCGACGAAATTCTTGTAAGCGACAGTTCACGCGTGCGAAAGGAAAATGCGCTGATTCGTCGGGGCGGAAAAGAAATTTTATCGTCTGACACGGGACGAATCGTCATTCGCGACGGAACGATTTATCTTCTGGGAAGCGAACAGAAAATCGACATTGCCAACGGTTCAACTGTTTACGCGAAATTCGTGGGCGAGTCCTGCGTGGCAAAAGAAGCGGAAAACATCGGCGAATTCGATCCGTACAGCGAACCGATTATTGCGGAAGTTTCGGGCTACATTCACTACGAAGACATCATCGACGGAGTAACGCTTGAAACGAAAACCGACATTCAGACCGGTGCGGTGGAACGAAAAATTTCCGATCTGCATCTGGACGTAAAGCAGCCGCGAATTCTCATCACGGACGAAGACGGAAACGAAAAAGCGAGTTATCACATGCCGGTGGGCGCGCTTTTAAACAACGACATTCACGACAAGGCGAAAGTCGAAGCGGGAACGACTCTTGCAAAAATGGCAAAGGATGCGGCAAAGGCAAACGACATTACGCTTGGTCTTCCGCGGGTTTCCGAACTGTTTGAAGCACGAAAACCGAAAAATCCTGCGGTGATTGCACAGATTACCGGCACGGTAAAATTCGGCAAAATCGTCAAGGGAAAACGAACCGTAATCGTTGAAGACGAATACAAAAAAGAATTTACGCATCTTGTTCCCATGGTGAAGCGGCTTCTGGTGCGCGACGGCGATAAAGTTGAAGCGGGCGAAAAACTCTGCGACGGTTCAGTTGATGCACACGACGTTCTTTCGGTTCTGGGCGAAGACAAATTGCAGAATTTCCTGATGGACGAAATTCAGTCAGTTTACCGGGCACAGGGCGTAGACATTAACGACAAGCACATCGGTACGATTATCCGCCAGATGCTTAAAAAAGTTGAAATTATCAGCGTGGGCGATACGAAATTTATTTTCGGTCAGCAGGTGGACAAATATTCATTCCGCAAGGAAAACGACCGCGTAATTTCAGAAGGCGGACAACCGGCGATTGCACGACCGATGTTCCAGGGAATTACAAAAGCGGCTCTTGCGGCGGATTCGTTCATTTCGGCGTGTTCGTTCCAGGAGACGACGCGGGTTCTTACGAATGCAGCCATTGCAGGTTCCGTGGATAATCTTCGCGGACTCAAGGAAAACATTATCATCGGTCACAGAATTCCGGCGGGAACGGGAATCAGGCAGTACAACAACATCAAACTGTCGGACAATTCCAGCGCGGATCTGGACGCACAGATGAAAGAAATTCTTGACCAGCGGATGGCTGAAATGAAAGAAAACGAAGAATCGGCGTACATGCCCATCGTTGAATCTTCCGGCGACGACGATTAAATCTGCTTTCCGCGGAATTCGGATCGTGTTCAGGGGAATTTTTCAAAACGAATTCCCTTGACGCACTAAAACCGAATTCTGTAGAATCAGGTACAATTTTTGCATTCTGTCCGAGGTGCTGCTCGGCGACATTATAGGAGAATAGGCGATGCCTACAATAAATCAATTGATTCGCAAAGGACGTCAGACCTCTGCAAAAAGGACGAAAGCCCCCGCACTTCAGTCCTGTCCGCAGAAACGTGGAGTTTGTACCCGCGTTATGACTATGACGCCAAAAAAACCGAACTCGGCTCTCCGAAAGATTGCGCGTGTTCGCTTGAGTAACGGAATCGAAGTGACTGCATATATTCCGGGAATCGGACATAACTTGCAGGAACACTCGGTAGTTCTTGTTCGCGGTGGTCGTGTAAAAGACCTTCCTGGTGTGCGCTATCACATCATCCGCGGAACAAAAGATACGCTTGGTGTCGATGGACGAAAGCGCGCCCGTTCAAAATACGGTGCGAAAAAACCAAAGGCGTAATGGAGGGCTGATATGGGAAGACATAAGAAATCCGTCAATCGTCCGGTTATGCCAGATGAAAAGTACAACAGCGTAGTAATTTCAAAATTCGTAACGCGAATGATGCTGGACGGAAAGAAAAGCATCTGTCAGAAAATCGTTTACGAAGCACTGGACAAACTGAAAGCGAAAACCGACAAAGATCCGCTGGAAGTTTTCCTGAAGGCGCTGGAAAACGTAAAACCAATGGTGGAAGTAAAGAGCCGCCGCGTTGGTGGTGCAACGTACCAGGTGCCCATCGAAATCCGCGACACTCGCCGGGAAGCCTTGGGAATGCGCTGGATGATTACCGCCGCCCGCTCACGCAACGGACACGGAATGGCTGAAACTTTAGCCGCCGAAATTTTCGATGCGTTCAACAATACGGGTTCCGCGTACAAAAAGAAGGAAGACACCCACAAAATGGCAGAAGCGAACAAAGCGTTTGCACATTATCGCTGGTAGATTTCTAAAGCCGCTCCGGATGAAAATTTGGGGCGGTTTTTATTTTTAAAAAGTTTGGGAAAGTTTTATTTTGCTTTATAAAAATTTGTTCTTGTCATTTGATTTGCCGCGCATTTTTTAGATTTTGCCTGGATTTCATCTGCTTGAAAATTTGTACTGGAGAAGAAAAATGAATCGTTGCAAAATTTCACTCGCATTGGAAAATGTTTTGGGAGCGCTGATTCCGCTTGTAGTCGTAGTTGCCGTAATGAGCGTTTCATTTTTGCGGCTGACCAACGTCCTTATCGAAGATTCCGTTAAAAACAATGCATCGGCTGCGGTGGAATACATGAACAAATTCATCGTCAGTGATTTGTCGCCCATCGAAGTAAAAATCGACGATTTTGCAAACATTGCAGCGCGCGAAAAAAGCGAAAAAGTTCTGTTCGACGTAATTAAAGGTTTGAAAGAGGAAACAAAACTTTGCAATATGCTTTACTTCGCCACCGATAAAGAGTGCTTTTCAAAATCGTCGGAAGGATTTTTTCTGAATACGGAAAACTGGGTTCCTGCCGCGGATTACGTTCCGCAAAATCGTGACTGGTACAAGCAGGCGAAAAATTTGCGCGGAAAAACTGCCATCAGTGACCCGTATGTGGATGCCATGTCGAATGCACTTTGCGTTACTTTTTCCAAAGCGATTTATTTTGATAACGGAGATTTGTTCGGCGTGATTGCGGCGGATGTGGTTCTGGATGAATTGTGCAGCGTCGTAAATGAAGTTCATGCATCCGAAAACGACCGGGCGCACATCGTTACTGCGGACGGAACTTATTTGACCGACACGGACGCAAAAAAAATCATGACGGCGAATTATTTCAGCGATGCGGATTTTAAGCGCGACGGAATTTCTCAGAAAAATTTTCTGGACGGAAAGAAAAAGCAGCTGATAACCGGCAAAAATTTTTATGCAGTGACGCCGCTGGACGGATTGCCCTGGTTTGTGGTGGACGAAGGTCCCGTTTCGGATTTCAGGAATTATTTTAAGCGGCGGATTTTAATTCTTTTCGCGGTGGTTCTGGGCGTAACGGTGCTTTCGATTCTGTTCGTTCTGGCTTTTTCAAAACGGATGAGCAGAAATTTCAAAAAACTGGCGGTTTCGTGCAGAAGGCTTGCAGGCGGCGATTTTACCGAAAATTTTTCATCGTACAGGACGCGTGAAGCAGACGAACTTTCTTCAGGATTTCAGAATGTCAGCGACGGAATGAAAGGTCTTGTGCAGAAAATTTCGGAAGCAAGCGAAGTGGTTTCGTCATCATCCAGCGATTTAATCGGCACGGCGGACGACATCAGCAAAAGCGTGGAAACGACCGAAAATTCCATAAAAAACGTAAACGATTCTCTTCGCGCACAAATCGAATCAATGAATCAGGTGCATGAAAACGTCAGCGGAGTCGTTCAAAAAATCGATCAGCTCGCGGAAGAAGTTCTGGGGCAGAATAATCTGATCATGTCATCGTCCAGCGACATTGAGAACATGGTGGAAAAATTCATGGGAATTAACGCGGACATGGAAAGCGTTGCGTCGAAAGTTGAAGAACTGGTTCAGATGTCCCTGGAAAATCGCACGGAACTGGAAGCGGCGGTAAAACTCATTCAGACGGTTCAGACTGAAAGCGGAACTCTTCTGGAAATGAACAAAGTCATTACAAACGTTGCGAGCCAGACGAATCTTCTTGCCATGAATGCAGCAATCGAAGCGGCACACGCAGGCGGAGCAGGTCGCGGATTCAGCGTCGTTGCGGAAGAAATCAGGAAACTCGCGGAAACTACGTCGAATCAGGCGAAAAATTCCAGCGAATCCATCGAAAAAATTCAGAACGAAATCGACGGAATTACCCTTTCCAGCAAAAAAGTCGAGCAGTCATTTGAAGAAATCATCGCACGAATCGAAAATATTTCCCGAACGGTGGCGGCATTAAGCGGTTCGGTGGCGGAACAGGGCGACAAGGCAAGCGGAGTTCTGTCAGCGCTTTCGGATATGCGGCGAAGCACGGAAAATGTTACGACGAACGCAGACACAATCATCGGCAGCACGCGGAATTCCATGGAATCATGCACGCAGATGCAGCAGAAAAGCGTTCAGGTGGAAAATAACATGAAAACCTGCGCGGAACATATTTTCATTCTGCGGGATTCAGGCAACAAAATCGTAGAAAATTCCAACGAAACAAAAAAATCCGTGGAATTTCTTTCGGAAGCCATCAGCCGTTTCCGCGTAAGATGATTTTTTTCCGCTCCGATTTTTTTTTCGGGGCGGATTCATTCTTCCATCGAACCCAAAAGCGACAGAACGTCCGAAAGCATGAAGCAGT
>CAZACA010000024.1:0-16754 GCA_964483515.1 uncultured Treponema sp. | reverse complement strand
GAAAAATTTCGCGATTTTTTTTTCCGCTGAAATTCAGTCTGTAAAATTTTCGATTTTTTTTTGCGCTGAAATTCTGTTTGCAAAATTTTGCGGATTTTTTTTCGCTGAAATTCGGTTCATTGCCTATCGAAATGAATTTGAGTATACTTCGCCAATGATTTATGAAGAACTTGGGTTGCCGCAAAAAGGTGACCGCGTTGTGGTGGGGCTTTCGGGCGGCGTGGATTCGACCATGACTGCCATGCTCCTCAAGGAAAAAGGCTGCATCGTCACCTGCGTTACCATGTCCCTCTGGCAGGAAGATTTGCAGCTTCCCGACGATTACAAAATTCCCGACAGCTGCTACAGTCCGAAAGAAATTGAAGACATCGAAGAAAACGAAAAATTCTGCGCGGAACAAAAAATTCCGTATCGCGTTGTGGACGTGAAAGAAATTTATCAGAAGGAAGTCATCGAATATTTTAAAAGCGAATATCGGAACGGACGGACGCCGAATCCATGCATCCGCTGCAACAGGTTCATAAAATTCGGTGCGCTGCTTTCGGGCATAAAAAATCTGGGAATCGACTACGATTATTTTTGCACGGGTCACTACGCCAAAGCCGTCCGCGGAACTCAGGCAATCCGTTCAGTTTACGGAAGCGATGCATCATCCGACGAACGCGGAAATCTTCGTCCGGTGCAAATTCAGGTTGCCCAGGATGCCGCAAAAGATCAGGCGTATTTTTTGTACCGCATTCCCAGCGAAATTCTGGAAAAGGTCAGGTTTCCTCTGGCGAATTTCAGCAAGCGCGAAATTTTTTCCATGGCACGGGAACGGAATTTAAAGGCCGCCGAAAAAGAAGAAAGTCAGGATTTCATTCCGCCTGAAATGATGGATTATCTGTTCCGCGACAGACCGTCAGTTCCGGGCGACATAATCGATCTGGACGGAAAAATTTTGGGACGGCATCGCGGAATCGAACACTACACGATCGGACAGCGGCGCGGGCTTGGAGTGAGTGCACCTTATCCGCTTTACGTTGCTGAAATCGACACGGAAAAAAATCTGGTGGTTCTGGGACGCGACGAAAATTTATTTTGCAATGCGCTTGTTGCCGACGATCTGGTCTGGCCCGCGGATTACGATCCGGATTGCGCATTCGATGCCATGGTAAAAATTCGTCTGGCGTCAAAACAGGTGAAGGCGCGAATCGAACCGTACGCTCCGGATGCAGGCGAAAATTTTACGGGCAGGGCGTACAGGGTAATTTTTGCAGAACCGCAGCGTGCAGTGGCTCCGGGTCAGTCGGTGGTTTTTTATCGCGACGGAATTACTCTGGGCGGCGGAATCATTGCAAAATCTTTTAAGGACTGAAAACGTTTTTTTTCGTTAACCGATGAATCGAACCGTTAACGGAATTTTTTACGCATGAATTTTTTTTGACGAATTTAAAAAAAATAAACCCCCGTGAATTTTTCCGCGGGGATTTTTATTCGATTTTTTTTCGTTAACCGCTGAATCGAACCGTTAACGGAATTTTTTTCGCTTTAATTTTTTCAGTAAATTTCCAGTTTGTACGAAATGGAAGCAGCGGAATTTAAAATATTCACGACGGTAACCGAAATCGTATTTGCGCCCTTGTTCAGTTCCACCACGCCCACCAGCTGATGGGAATCGTCGGGATAAATTTCTTCCACGGAATAATGCGTGTTTCCGTTTACGCCGATTTTTCCGTCGTTTTCTTTCAGGATGTCGTAGGTAATGTTTTCCACTGTCGCGCCGTTTACAGCCACCAGCGTTTTGTAGGGCACCGCAACTTCCTGACGCGTTCTGTAAACCGAATAGGTTCCTGCGGGAAGCCGCCGTTCGTTCAGCAGATTATGGGGCAGTCCGTTTTTGTCGAAAAGCGTAATCGTTCCGTTGGAAAGGGGAAGTTCGCGTCCGATTTTCGGCATGAGAATCCGCGGATTTACTGCTGAATTATTTTTCGCGTCGAACACTTTAAATTCCAGACAGCTTTGTCCTTCCTGCCAGCCCGAATTTCCGCTCGTGCCCAGAAAAGTTCCGCTTTCGATTTTCTGATTTTCGTAAATCGCCTGCGGAATGGAATCGTCGTCCAGATTTGAGTACACCGTGGAAAGTCCGTCCTTGTGGCTCACGATGACCGAATTTCCCAGCGCGGATTCAAACCAGCCGAATTCGTCGTCGTGGGAAGAAATCACTGCAATCACTTCGCCTGCGTCCGCCGATTTTATGTCCGAATTGTCGCGAAAAATCAGTGATGAGCTGATTGTGCCGCCGCGAAGCTGTCCGAAGTACGAAAAAAACGAATCCGATTCAGTTTCTTTTTGCGGCCAGTCGAACGCTGAAATTTCCGCAGCAGCAGAAAAAATCGCAGTAAAAATAAAAATTCCTTTTTTCATTTATTTCCTCGAAATGGTGATTTTTGAAATTTTGTTGTTGCGTCCGATGAAAAGCGCATTTCCTTTCGTCTGAATGAACGCACATTCGCCTGCAAAACTGAAATTCGCCATGGGATACACGAACGATTCCAGAACCGTAACCGTATAAATGCCGTTATCTTTGCTTAAAACGAAAACCAGTTCGCCGTCGTCAGAAAATTCGATCTGGGAAATTTTGCCTTTTACGGGAATTTTTTTGCTTGAAGTTTTTTTCAGGTCCACCACGCCGAGATAATTTTTTCCGTTGAAGTACGCGAAATCCGAATCCCTGCTGAATTTTACGATTGTCTGCCGGTTCAGTTCTTCCGCCAGATATTCGTGATAAATTACTTTTGAATGTCCGCCGCTTTTTTCAGCCACCACGAAACGCTGATTTCCCTTGCCCGAAACGCACGCAATCCGCTTTCCGTCTTCGGAAATTCCCGCGCCCAGAATTACGCCGATTTCACTTCCGCCCGGAAAAAAATTCTGATCGACCTTTCCGTCCGGCAGAAACGAAATTAAATTTCCGTCCGCGTAACCTGCAACGTTTCCGTTTTTTGTGGAAGAAAATGCTGTAATGGGCGAATAATTTTCAAATCCCCAGAGCCGCCTGCCTTTTTCGTCGCATTCCACGAAGGAAGTTCCGCCCGGCTGCATTACGAAAATCCGTTCGCCTTCAAAAAAAGGAAATCCGCTTTCCGCCAGAGTGCCCGATTCGCTTCCGTCCGCAAAAAAAATTTTCGTTTCCCTGTTGTTTGCACCGAAAGTCGCGTACCATTTCTGCGAAACCGCCGATTTGAACGGAAAAGTTATGGACGACACGATTTTTCCGCCTGAAGTAAAATAACCGATGTTCTGCGAAAGTTTGAACGGAATCAGATTTTCGTTTTCGGAATTTTCCTGAACGTGGGAAATGTCTTCAGTCCATTCGGGGGAAAAATGAATTTCGGATCCGGTGGGATGCATGGAAAAAATGATGTAAAGCGCGCAAAAAACGGCTGCCAGCGGAACGACCAGATTCCTTTTTTTTCTGTTAAAATTCATAGTGGGCTTATCTTATAGAAATCGCGTGGAATTTTCAACGGATTGAATTTTGGGAATTTCCGCGGTTTGACTACGATTTTTTTTTGTGGTAGCATTCGGCACGAGGTGAAAAAATGATTTTTCCATTAGAAGAACTTGCGAAATTTAAGGGCGGAATGTATTCCATTACGGTTGCCGCCAGCCGACGCGCATATCAGCTTGCAAAACTTGCCATGGCGAAAGATCCTGAAATCGAGGAACTTGTGGAAGATAACGACGGAAAAGTTGTCAGCCTTGCCGCAAGACAGCTTTTTGACGGAGAAGTGCAATACGCCATTGAATCCGCCGTCCGCTGATATAACGCCTGTAATTGTTATTTTTGCGCCCACCGCGTGTGGAAAGACTGCTTTGGCCGGAGAACTTTTCGGCAGGAGCAGTCGTTTTGATTTTAAAGGAAAAGCCGAAGCCGTCAGCGCAGACAGTCAGGCGGTTTACACTGAACTGGAAATCGGAACGGCAAAGCCCTCAAAGGAAGAACGCGCGGAACTTCCGTATCATCTGGTGGATTTCGTTTCGCCTGAAAAGCAGTTCGGGCTGGGCGATTTTATGGAAAACGCGGATTCTGCGTGCAGGTCAATCTGGTCGCGAAAAAAAATTCCCCTCGTCATCGGCGGAACAGGATTTTACATCCGGAATTTTCTGCTGGGTTCGCCCGAAACTCCGCAGAGCCGTCCGGAAATCCGCAGGATGATCCGCGAAAAATTGGTCTGGCAGGGAAAGGACGGAATTTTTGCCGAACTGGAAAACGTCGACCCCGTTTCCGCGAAAAAAATCAGCCGTAACGACGAATACAGAATCTGCCGCGCGCTGGAAATTTTTTATTCGTGCGGAAAACCGCTGAGTTCTTTTTCAGTGAGCGAAAATTTGCGGAAAGAATACGATTTCTGCACGATAATTTTGAATCGCCCGCGAGAAGAACTATACAAGCGCATAGATTTCCGCGTGGAAAAAATGTTTCAGGACGGTCTGGCGGAAGAAGTGGACGCGCTGAAAAAAAAAGGATTCAGCGGAAAAACGCCTGCCATGAAAGCAATCGGCTACAGCGAATTTTTTTTGCCCGGCCTTTCCGCGGACGAAATAAAGGAAAAAATAAAGACCGACACCCGTCAGTATGCAAAAAAACAGTATACTTTTATGAGCGGAATTCCCGACGCAACGGAAATTTACGCCGATGACACGGAAAAAATTGCGCAGATCGTGAGAAATTTCGTCAGCCGAGCGTTATCGTAAAAGTCGTGCCTTCGTTCAGCCTGGATTTTACGCCGATTTTCCAGCCGTGGGAGTCTACGATGGTTTTTACTACCGAAAGCCCGATTCCCATTCCGTTTTCGCGCCGTGAATTCGTTCCGCGGTAAAATAAATCGAAAACTTTCTGCAAATCTTCTTCGGAAATTCCCGTTCCCGTGTCGCGCATGGAAATTTCGATTTTTCCCTGCTGATTTTTTTCCGCTTCCAGAAAAATTTCGTCCCGTTCTTTTGTATAGCGGAGTGCGTTGGAAAAAAGATTCTCCAGTGCCCGCGAAAAAAGTTTTCTGTCCATGACGGCGGTCTGTTCGTCCAGATTTATGGCTGAAAAAACGCTGCGGTTGTAAATTTCGGCGGTCATTTTCATGTTTTTGGCGAATTCTTCCAGAAACGGCTTTAATTTTACGGTCTGCATGGTTCGTTTCCAGTCGGCGTCGTTCATTTTTACGTAATTGATCAGGTCGTCAATCATGGATTCCAGATGTTCGGCCTTTCCGATGATGATTGAAACCGATTTTTTTATTTCATCCGCGTCGTGCACGATTCCGTCCGAAATTGCTTCCGCGTAACCTTTTATGACGGCAACGGGCGTGCGTAAATCGTGGCTGATTCCCATGATGAAACGCGACTGTTTTTCCTGATTTTCCTTCAGCGACCTGCGCATCCGCTCCAGGTCTTCCGTAAGCAGTCCGATTTCGTTGGCGGAACTTGCATTCGTTTCGATTTTCGTTTCAAGTTCTCCGTCGGCGATTTTCTGCGTAGTTTTCTGCAGAATTTCCACGGAAGACGAAACCGATTTCATGATTAAAATTGCAGCAGTTACCGCAAAAATTTCCAGAATCGCAGTGATGACGATGGACGGATAAAAAAATCTGAAAAACGGTCGTTTTTTTTCACCGCGGCCCCTGGGATCAAATCGGCTGATGACGGTTGCGCGTGTTCCGGCGGAATTTTCTGCGGAAAAATTCAGCGTCTGGAACTGGTAGTCGTACTGTAAATTCGTTTCGTTCATGAGCTGAATGACGTCGTTTTCGTGAAGCGGCGCGCCGGCTGAAATCTGCGGAATCGTGGAAAAAATTACTTTTCCGCGGAAAATTACGGAAATTTCGATTTCGTGGGGAACTGTTTCCAGAAAATCCTGCAATGCCTTTTTTTCTTCTTCGGCAAGATTCAGTTCGTTCAGGCGCTTGATTTCGTAATATCCCCGGGGAAAAAAACGGCGCGGCGAACGGAAATACATGTAAAGCGAAAAAATTGCGGCGGTTAAAAGGGGAAGCACCACAATTCCCGTGACCAGAATGGAAAGTTGATTTTTCAGCTTCATTTTTTTTCTGCGGATTCGCCCGGAATGTTGAATTTGTAGCCTGCACCGAAATCCGTGGTGATGTACTTCGGCTGGGTGGGGTCGTCTTCGATTTTTCGCCGTAACCGCTGAATGTAAACGCCTACTGCCGTCATGTCGCCGAATGAATTTTTCCAGACGCCCGTGAAAACCTGTTCAGGAGTGAGTGATTTTCCCGGATTCCGCGCGATGAATTCCAGAACTTCGTATTCTTTTGTGGAAAGGGGAATTTTTTCGCCGCCTTTTTTTAAAATGCAGCTGTTGCAGAAAAGCGTGTACGGTCCGAACTGAATCGTTTCTTCGATGGATGCTTCGGTTTCCAGGAGCCGCGACAGTTTGCCCTTTACCCGCGCCACCAGAACTTTCGGGCTGAACGGTTTGGTGACGAATTCGTCTGCGCCCAGATCAAGGCCTTTTATGATGTCTTCGTCCGCGTCCCGTGCAGAAACTACGATGACCGGAATCGTCGTCCTGTATTCGCTGCGGAATTTTTTCAAAAAGTCGAATCCGCTCATTCCGGGCAGATTCAGATCCAGAAGGACAAGGGCGGGGGAGTAGCCTGATTCAAGTTTTTTCAGCGCATCTTCGGCTTTTTCAAAGGAAACCGGGTCGAAACCGGCGTTTTTCAGGTAAAGGCAAACCAAATCCGCCATTTCGGGAACGTCTTCGATGACAAGAATTTTTGTTTTCATGCCATGAATTTAGCGTGTCTTTTTTTTCTTTGCAACGAATTTCGGTTTTGCTAACAGATAATTATAAGTTTGCGAAAAATGTAAAAAAATCAGCGTTTTTTGCCGAAAAAAAACTAGAGAGATTTTTGTGATTCTATAAAGAGAATTTTCCGCGGGAAATCTGACAAAACACTTGACGATTCACTTTTATCGGTTCATTATGTTGCATTATGATTGAAGTGACGCGTCTGAACGAAAAAAAATATTGGGTCAATCCCCATCAAATCGAGTCCATGGAAGAAAATCCAGACCTTACATTGACTCTACTTTCGGGCAAAAAAGTCGTTGTGAAAGAAACCCCAGAAGAAATCATAAACAGAATTGTCTCTTACAGAAAAAAAATCGGAATGCAGGAACTTTGATTTTCCGCAGGAAGTTGGGAGGAAAAAATGGATATAGCTACTTTGATAGGATTTATTGGCGGACTGGCGATGATGGCGGTCGGCGTTTTTACTTCCGGTGGCTCTATTATGGGAATTATCGATATTCCGTCAATTTTCGTTACTATCGGCGGTTCTTATTTTTCTTTGTGGATTTGTGCGCCGATGAATCAGGTTCTGGGACTTTTCAGCATTATCGGACGATGTTTTAAAACTTACGATTACGGCGAAAAAACTACCGTGCAGAATATGGTTTCGTTAAGCGAAAAGGCGCGTCGTGAAGGAATTCTTGCACTGGAAGAAGGTCTGGATGACCTGGACGATGCATTCCTGAAAGAAGGTCTGCGCCTTATGGTGGACGGAAACGACGGAACTGCAATCCGTTCCATTCTTGAAAACGAAATGGCGCAGATGGAAAGCCGTCATATGGAATGGGCAAACATCGTCATTCAGTGGGCAGGATTCGCGCCGGGTTTCGGTATGATGGGAACGGTTATCGGACTTATCGGTATGTTGAGGAACCTGGAAGACAAAAGTTCTCTTGGTCCGAACATGGCGGTTGCGCTTATTACTACGCTGTACGGTTCAATGCTGGCGAACTGGCTTTTCGGTCCTCTGGCGCAAAAACTTATCTGGCAGAACAGCAAGGAAATGAACGTGCGTGAAATGGTTCTGGAAGGAATTCTTTCGATTCAGGCAGGAGACAATCCGCGCGTTCTGGGACAAAAACTTCTTACATATCTCGACCCGAAATCTCGAAAAGCAATCGAATCGGACATCCTTAAAGACTAGGCGGAGAAAATCCAATGGCAAAAGAAAAAAAAGAACCTGCGAAACCGTCAACCGCGTGGCAAGGAACTTACGGAGACATGATTACGCTCATGCTCTGCTTTTTCGTCATGCTTTACGATCCGTCGGAGTCCGATGCCGTTCAGATGGCAGCGCTTCAGGCTTCACTTTCAAACAATAATCCTGGCGGCGGAATTTCCGTAAGTCCCGGAAGCCTTGCAAATTTGGGAAACGTGGTCAGTTCCCTTCCGTCCATCGAAAAAGGAAAATCCCTGGGCCCGGCAATGAAAAAAGCCATTTCAAGTTTTGCGCCCGAAGTAAAATCGAACAAAATCACGATTACAAGCGACGAACGCGGACTCATAATTTCCCTGGCGTCGGATTCTTTTTTTGAAGAAGGAAGCGCGGAACTCAACATTGAAGAATCGCGGGAAACCCTTCTGCGGCTGTCGAAATTTTTTTCTGCACCGGAAGTTGCGGGGCGAAAATGGCGGGTCGAAGGGCACACGGACAATCAGCCTGTTTCTACGTCAAGCATTTTTGTAAGCAACTGGGAACTTTCTGCGGCGCGGGCGGCAAACGTCCTGCATTATCTTTCGGATTTCGGCGTGGACGAACAGCAGTTTTCCATTGCAGGTTACGCGGATACAAGACCGAAATTTTCCAACGATACGGCGGAAGGAAGGGCGTACAACCGGCGCGTAGACGTAATAATTCTGGATGACGGACATTTTTAAAAAAACGTTAAGATAAATCTGAAAATTCCGATAAGTAAAACGAAGACTTATAAAATTGGGAGGACTTTATGGCAGACGAAGGCAATGCAGACGACTTGGGCGATGACATTGGTGCTGAAGCGTCAACTGGCGGAAAAAAGGGCGGCTTAAAAGGCGCGTTCCCTCAGCTTTTGAAATTCATTTTGATTGGTGTTGCTGCTGTAATTTTCATTGTTACAATCGTGGTGGTTACGACTATCGTGCTGAACAAAGGCGGAAAAACTCCATCGGCGTCAATTCCTGTGAGCGAAGAATATACCGTAAAGCGTGAATCTTACGACTGGTACACTTCAATCGATCAGATAAGGACATCGACGAGCGACCCTGTTCCTGCCAGCGTCAGCGTAACGATTGCTTTGGGCTACAAAAAAGAAGACAAGGCGGCATCAACTGAAATCACGGAACGACGAATCGAAATCATCGATTTTTTGCGACGGTTCTTTTCTGAACAGACCGTGGAAGACTTGCGTCCGCAGAACGAAGAAGTTTTGAGGCAGCAGATCCGCGACCAGATAAACGACGACATTTTGAGCAATTCAAGAATTCGGGACGTTCGATTTACGGGAAAAGACGTAATTCAGCAGTAGGTTGAAAAGGTGGAATGAGGCATGAATGAAGTTCTGTCACAGGATGAAATTGACCAGCTCTTGCAGGCAATCAGCACAGGCGAAAGCGAAGCTGACGAATTCAAGCCGGTCACTGACACCCGACGCATAAAAATATACGATTTCCGAAGGCCGGACAAATTTTCAAAGGAACAGATTCGTACCGTTTCCAATATGCACGAAACTTTTGCCCGACTTACAACGACGAGTCTTTCGGCTCAACTTCGGACATTGGTTCACGTTCATGTTGCATCCGTCGACCAGCTTACTTACGAGGAATTTATCCGTTCCATTCCAACTCCTACGACGCTGGCAGTAATCAACATGGATCCGCTGAAAGGCAACGCCGTTCTGGAAATTGCGCCGGAAATTACGTTTATAATCATCGACCGTCTTTTCGGCGGTTCAGGTGATACGGGCGGAAAAGTGAATCGCGATTTGACTGATATCGAACAGTCCGTAATGGAAGGAATTATCGTCCGTATTCTGGCGAATATGCGTGAAGCGTGGACTCAGGTAATCGATTTACGGCCGCGTTTGCAGCAAATCGAAACGAATCCGCAGTTTGCACAGATTGTTCCGCCGAGCGAAATGGTAATCCTTGTTACGCTGGAAATAAAAATCGGTGAAGAAGCGGGCATGATGAACATCTGCATTCCGTACATCACCATTGAACCTATCGTTTCAAAACTTTCGTCTTCGTTCTGGTTCAGTTCAGTGCGGAGAAGTTCTACCACGCAATATCTGGAAACGCTGAAAGAAAAACTTTCCGATGTGGAAATGGAACTTGTGGCGGACATCGGTTCGATAAACGTTCCCATTCGCGACGTTCTGCGGCTTCGGATGGGCGACGTAATCAGGCTTAATACAATAAAGGTGGGGGACCCTCTTACTTTAAGCGTGGGCAGCAAGAAAAAATTTTATTGCCAGCCTGGAGTTGTGGGAAAAAAGGTTGCCGTTCAGATTATTGAAAAAATCGACGAGCAAGAAAATGAAGATTTTGAAGAATTAACACCGGAAGGAGACGATGATCTATGAGTGAAGGATCTATATCACAGGAAGAAATCGACGCATTGTTGTCTGGCGTAGATGTTGGAGGTCTTGGTTCAGGAGGTTCATTTTCTTCCGGCTCCGATGCCGAAATCGATGTTCCTACTTTGCAGAAATTTGCGGGAGCGGTAAAAGATAAACTTGCGGAAGTCATAAACAACATGACGCAGAAAGACGCATCCACGGGGGATTCCGCGGTGGAATCTCTGGGACGCGATCAGCTTCTGGCGAAACTTCCCGAAGAAGTGGTTGCAGTCATGGCGGATTATTCTGCCGGACTTGGAGGCGACCATCTTTTCCTTATGGACGTGGATTTGGCGACAAAAATCGTGGGATTCGTAAATCAGGAAGAAAATCCTGCGCTGGACGACATGGGGCTTTCCGTCGTTTCAGAACTGATTTCGTCATATTCAGGCGCGGAAATCACCGAATTGAGCAAATCGGGAAAATTGCCCGGACTCGCCACGAATCCTCCTGAAGCAGTAAAACAGCCGAAAGCAATGATCCGTATGCCGCAGGGAACTTTTGCGTGCTTTACGTATCCGGTTACAGTTGACGGACAATCTTATACGGTTTGGGAAGCGGTGAGCGGTTCAGTTGCCGACGGAATGGCGAAATCTCTGGGCGGTGGCGCAAAACCGGCTGCTGCTCCGGAAACTCCTGCTCCGAATGCGGCACAACCTGCGTTTACTCAGCAACCGATGGGAATGGGTCAGCAGCAAATGCCTGTTATGGGAATGCCAATGGGTGGAAATATGATGGGAATGCAACAACCAATGGGAATGATGGGCGGAATGTCGAATCAGACTCCTCCCAACGTGCAGTCGCTCCAGTTCCCCAACTTTGCTCAAAGTTTATCCAGCAGCGAGCAGGGAAACATCAGCCTGATTATGGACGTTTTCATGGAGATGACTGTAGAACTCGGTCGTACCAAGAAAACTATTAAAGACATTTTGGGTTTGGGCGAAGGAACAATCATCGAGCTGGACAAACTCGCCGGTGAACCGGTAGACATTCTGGTAAACCACAAGCCCATTGCAAAAGGCGAAGTCGTGGTTATCGACGAAAACTTCGGAGTTCGTGTAACGGAAATTCTTCCTTCTCTGGAACACGTGGCTTCTTCGATGTAAAAAATCAGCCGCTTGAATTTTCAGGCGGTCTGTTTATTGGGTGGGAAAAATGAAAGACTCAAAGCGAAAGTTTACGGCGGCAGTAATTTTTTTATTGCTGCTTGTTTCCGTTTTTGCATTGTCTGCGCAGGAAAATTCTTCTTTGCCGAAGGACAACCGCACTGAATCGCAAAAAATCGAAGATTCAATCGAATTTAATCTGGACAGCGACGAAATTCCGCCTCAGCAGAAAGTTTCGCGGTTTTCAGGATTTTTCGTTTTTCTGCGGATGATTTTCGTCCTGGCGATTGTGGTGGCTGCAATCTGGTTTCTGTTCCGTTTCGTAAAAAAAACTGCGCTTCCCGACGAAATTTCCGACGATGACGAAGTTTTTTTGCGCAGAGTTTCTTCCGTGAGCCTGGGCGCGGGAAAATCAGTGCAAATCGTAAGCCTGTGGAACCGTGCGTTCATTCTGGGCGTGAGCGACAATAACGTTTCGCTTTTGCAGACCGTGGACGACAAGGAACTGGTGGACGCCATGAATCGTTACGCAGACATGCACGGAAAAACAAAAAAGCCGAAATCCTTTGAAGAAATCCTTGAACTTTTCATGCCTAAAAAAAATCCTTCACAGTCTTCCGCGGAAAATCAGCAGAAATCAGCACTGGAGGGCGACGACGAAACCATGAACCTCATAAAGGCGCTGAAGGAAAAACATCTTTCCGGCGAAGGAGGCGAATCCAGATGAAAAAAAACGCAGGAAAATTCGCCGTAAGGATTTTTGTTTTTGCACTCGTTTCGCTTCTGGGAATGTTTCAGATTTCGTCCCAGTCAAATTCGAATTTTCCGCAGGGTTCAGCGCAGGGAACGACGGAAATGGGCAGCAGGATTACCGGCGCGGATTTTCCGAACATAACTTTTTCTGCTTCATCGCCGAAAACCGGAAAAGAAGTGGCGTTCAGCGTGCAGTTGCTGCTTCTCCTGACGATTCTGACCCTTGCACCGAGCATTTTCATCCTGATGACGTGCTTCCTGCGTTTTTCCATCGTCCTGGATTTTATAAAGCGCGCACTTTCACTTCAGCAGGTTCCTCCCACGGCGGTTTTAAACGGAATTGCGCTTTTCATGACGATTTTCTGCATGTGGCCCACGTTCCGTCAGATTTACGACGATTCCTTCAGGCCCCTTTCCGACAACGAAATTACGCTCACCGAAGCTTTTGAACGCGCTGAATCTCCGCTGCGGATTTTCATGTATTCCCAGATGCAGGGCGACGATTCCTATCTGCGGACTTTTCTGAAAATGGCGAATCTCCGCGAACGTCCCAAAGATTTCCGCGAAGTTCCCACGTATGTCATCGTTCCGGCGTACATTCTGCACGAACTGACCGTGGCGTTTAAAATCGGAATTCTGCTTTACATTCCGTTCATCGTCATCGACATGGTGGTAGCGAGCATTTTGATGAGCATGGGAATGATGATGCTTCCGCCGGTGCAGATTTCCATGCCGTTCAAGCTGATGCTTTTCGTTCTGGTAGACGGATGGAGCCTTCTGACGCAGAATCTTTTTACGAGCGTCATGCAGAACATAAAATAGCGGAGGAAAAAAATGGGTTTGAACCGAATGATCGAACTGCTTCGGGGCGGAATTCTCGAAGTGCTTTTAATGTGCGCTCCGGTTCTGGGTGCGGCGCTTGTCGTGGGGCTGATTGTGGCGATTTTTCAGGCGACCACTTCCATTCAGGAACAGACGCTTACTTTTCTGCCTAAATTTCTGGCAATCCTGCTGATGATTTTTCTGCTGGGCGGATTCATGTTTCAGCATCTGGAAATTTATTTTAAGGGAATTCTCGCGCTGATTCCGTCCGTGGCAAAGTAATTCATGCTGGATTCCATCGTTTCCGCGGCGCCGGTTTTTCTTCTGGTTGCAGTGCGCTGTTTCGCCGTCATAATGACACTTCCGCTTTTTTCGTCCCAGGCATCTCCGCGAATGGCAAAAGTTGCGCTTGCAGGATGCATGGCGTTTTTGATTTTTCCGCAGATTTCCCTTCAGCACGGAATTTTTTCCGATTACGCAAGTTATGTTTCACCCACGGGCGATTTCAATCTGGATTACGTTTTTCTTCTTGCAGGAGAGGCGATGATCGGCGTGATTCTGGGCTTTTTCATTCAGCTGATTTTTGCGTCGTTCAGTACGGCAGGCCAGTTTTTTGCGTTTCAGATGGGACTTTCCGCGGGAGAAGTTTACGATTCGCTGAGCCAGGTGGAAAATCCGCTCATGGGACAATTTTTTAATTTCATGGCGATGCTGATTTTTTTTCAGACCAGATCGCTTCATTCGTTTTTTTTCCGCGGAATTTATCAGAGTTTCCGTTCGATAAACGTTTTTTCCCTGCTGAATCATTCCGATTTTCTGCTGAAATACGTTTTGCAGGCCGTTTCCATGCTTTTTAAGGATGCGCTGATGATTGCACTGCCCGTCATGGCGTCGCTTTTTTTGATAAACGTTACTGTGGGAATTCTGTCAAAAGCCGCACCGCAGATGAATCTTCTTTCGGAAGGATTTCCGGTTCTGATGATTGTTGCCTACGCGCTGATTGTTTACCTGATTCCCCAGTTCGCGGAATATTTTTACAGAAGTTTTCTGCGCGCATTCAGCCTTCTGGAGCGGATTTTCGCCGGAATAAAATGGAGCGGAGCATGAGTCAGATTGATTTGCAGTGGTTTGCGCCGGAAGACGAAGGCAAAACCGAAGAAGCGTCGGAACAGAAACTCCGAAAAGCCCGTCTTGAAGGCCGCGTACCGAAAAGTCAGGAACTCAACGGAATCGTCGTCTATCTTTTTGTCGTTACGGCAATGATTTTCCTTGCAAAGTGGATTTTCCGCCAGATTATTCAGATGATGAATTTTTATTTCAATAACGTTACTGCAAAAAAAATCGATGACGTAAAATTTTTTTATGTTTTTGCCGTTACGCTGCTGAAAATCATCCTTCCGCTTTTAATTCTGGGAAGTTTCGCGGGAATAATCGTAAATCTGGTGCAGAACAAAGGATTCATTTTTACCACAAAAACGATTAAACCGAATTTTTCAAAAATCGTTCCCAAATTCGGCGAATATTTCAGGCGGAATTTTTTTTCCATGATGGGCGCGTTCAACACCGTAAAATCCGTGGTAAAAGTCGTGGTAATTTCGTCCATTGCGTATTTTTTCATAAAAAGCGATTTGCCCCTGACGCTGAAATTTCTGGATTCGGCTCCGTATCTGGCAATGACGATTGTGGCGCGGATGACGGCGAAACTTATGGTTGCAACGGCGGCGGTTCTGCTTTTAATCGGCGTGATGGATTACGTCATGCAGCGGCGCGAATTCAGGCAGCAGATGAAAATGACCAAGCAGGAAGTGAAGGAAGAATTCAAGGAAAGCGAAGGCGACCCGGAAGTAAAGGGCAGGCTGGAATCGGAACAGAAAAAAGTCCTTACGCAGAATATGCCCAAAGCCGTGCGCGAATCCGACGTGGTCATTACGAACCCGACTCATTTTGCCGTAGCGCTCAAGTGGAAGCGTGAAGAAAATGCAGCGCCCGTAGTTGCAGCAAAAGGCACCGACCGCACCGCCCAGACCATAAAGGAAATTGCGCGGGAAAACGACGTTCCTGTTGTGGAAAACCGGCCCCTTGCCCGCGGACTTTATAACGATACTGAAGTGGGCGACATCATTCCCGACAGCTATCTGCGTGCCATTGCAACGGTTTACGCTCAGGTGGGCTTCATGGAAAAAAACGGCTGAGAATTGCGGAAAGATTTTCGCGGTGGTAGAATGCCTGAACTTTTACATAAGGAGGCAGCATGATTATTGCCATTAACTACGCGGACGAAAAATTTCGCACGGCGCAAAAATTCAACAGCCGTTCTGCACGGAAAGCAGGTGCGGATTCAGTAGTAGAGTATACCCCCCCCCCTGTTAGACAATGAATTCAGGGAGCGCAACAAAGAAATTCTGTCCTGTCGCAGGGGAGCAGGGTACTGGATCTGGAAACCGTACATAATTCTTGACGCGCTGAAAAAAGCGGACGACGGCGATTACATCGTTTATTCCGATTCAGGAAGTGCATTTGTCCGCAGAATCAAATTTTTAATCGATGCCATGAACGAACAGAAAACCGACATCATGGTTTTTTCGCTGATTTTCATGGAACGGGACTGGTCAAAAAGGGACGCTTTCGTGCTGATGGACTGTGATTCCGCGGAATTTTTCGACACGCAGCAGCGGCTTGCAACTTACGTCATCATGAAAAAATCCGATTTAAGCATCCGGTTTACAAAGGACTGGCTGAAATACGCCTGTGATGCCAGAATCGTCACGGATATGCCGAACGTCATGGGAAAAGAAAATTATGAGGGATTCAGGGAAAATCGCCACGACCAGACGGTTTTAAGCCTTTTAAGCAAAAAATACGGAATTCCGGCTTTCCGCGACCCGTCACAAGCTGGCAACAACTACAAACTTTTTCCGGCGGAAGTTCTGGCGCGAAGCAAATATCCGCAGGTAATCGATTCCCACCGTAATCCCGGCTTGAAGCATTTTTATCAGCTCGATTATTATTGTCCTGCCGGCAGATTTTTCAGAAGAATCATCAGGTTGTGCAGGAGGATTCTGCGTCCGTTCGTAAAGCCGCTTTTAATCAGGCTGAAAATCCGCAGCGAATGAAAAAAAAGTACGCATTTTCAGTCTGAAGTATGGAATTTTTAGCTGAAAATGCGTGCGCTTTATCAGCTGAAATGCGTGCGTCTGGAAAAAGCGGACGTTTCGCAAAGGGAAGTTAAAGTTCTTTTCAGTAAATTTTTCATGCGGACAGAAGCGCCCGGCGTGCCAGGTAAAGCAAACAGATATTTTCGGTTGGGGTACGACTCCTGCTGATGTCATAGGACGACTCTTGCAGAAGTCAGGGTGTGACTCTTGCCGATGTCATGGTACGACTCTTGTCGATGTCATAGGCCGACTCTTGCTGAAGTAAGGGTATGACTCTTGCAGAAGTCATGGGACGACTCTTGTCGATGTCAGGGTACGACTCTTGCAGAAGTCAGGGTGTGACTCTTGTCGATGTCATGGTGTGACTGAAAAACACGAAAAAAAAGAATTTAAGAAAGAAAAAATCCCCATAAAGAAATTGCGCCAGCAATTTCGCGTAAAGAATTTACTTGTTAAAGTTTAAACC
>CAZACA010000023.1:0-17433 GCA_964483515.1 uncultured Treponema sp. | reverse complement strand
CAGACAGACAGACAGACAGACAGACAGACAGACAGACAGACAGACAGACAGACGGGGCGAATCATGCACGCTAAAATTCTTCTTTTTGCCGCTGCCTGCATTTTTATATTTTCCGCGGTTTTTTGCGCCGGATTTGTCGGGCTGAAATTTCTCAAGCGCATTCGGAATCAGGACAGACGAATCGAAAATCTGATGGGAAAAATCGATTTTCTGGGCGAAAAACTAAATCAGACAGTCGATTACTACAATTTCGCGCCGGATTATTCCGACGAAAATTTCAATTATTTTGCCATCGGAAATTCCCTCACGCTGATTTCAAGCTGGGGACGGGGAATTTGTTCCACGCAGCCGGACAACGATTATTTCGGTCTGGTGAAAAAATATTTGCAGCAAAAATTCGGCGGAATTTCGGCTTATCGATACAATTTTGCGTCATGGGAACGATGTTACGACGACCGTTCGCAGACTTTCGCGATTTTGCAGCCGTTTTTAAGTGAAAAACTGAATCTGGTAACGATTCAGCTGGGCGAAAATGCGGCAAACACGCAAACCTACGAATCCGATTTGAAAAACCTGATTTCTTTCGTAAAGGAGAAATGTCCCCGCGCAAAAGTGATTGTAGTGGGCGATTTCTGGAACGAAAACCGGAACCGAATGCGAAAAAATGCATCATCCGCGGAAAATTGTGCGTTTGCAGATTTGGCGGAAATAATCGGCGATGAAAAATTTCAGTCCGGAACGGGCGCAATCTGCTTTTTGAACGACGGCACGGAAATTCCGGTTTCAAAGGAAGCGTCCACACATCCGGGCGACAGTGGAATGAAATTCATCGCAGAAAAAATCATCGGAATTTTGGAAGAAGCGGAATAATTTTTCTGCACGTCAAAAAATTTACAAAATGAGAATTTACCATGAAAATTATGCTTTTGGGTGCTGCCGGATTTATCGGCACGAATTTGGTCATAAAACTTGCACAGAATGAAAACGATTTGATTACGGTCGTTGATAAAAATGAAAAATTTTTTCAGCCGATTCAGAAATTTGGTTTTAAAAACGTTTCATATAAAGAATGCGGATTTTCTGAAAATGAAAATTATCCGGATTTGCTGAAAGGGCAGGACATTGTTTTTCATCTTGTAAGCACGACGGTTCCCACAACGTCAAATCAGCACATTTCTCAGGAACTGTCGGAAAATGTTGTCGTTACGGCGAAAATTCTTGAAGGATGCGTTCAGTGCAGCGTGGGAAAAGTGGTTTTTATTTCGTCGGGCGGAGGAGTTTACGGAAAAGAATCGGTTTGTCCTTTAAATGAATCTTCTCCGACGAATCCGATTACTTCCTACGGAATTCAAAAAATCACGATTGAAAAATTGCTTTATCTTTACAATTACATTTACGGACTGGATTATCGCATTGTTCGCCTGGCAAATCCTTACGGACCGTACCAGAGACCAAACGGAATTTTGGGTGCAGTAACAACTTTTACGTACAAAGCACTTAAGCAGGAAGAAATTACGGTTTACGGCGACGGTTCTGTTGTGCGCGATTTTATTTTTATCGATGACGCGGTAAAAGGAATTCTGAATGTAGTTAAAGGCGAAAATAAGCACAAAATTTTTAATTTGGGTTCGGGAAAAGGAACAAGCATAAACGATGTTTTAAAAACCATACAAAAAGCCGTCGGAACAGAATTAAACGTAAAATACATTGCAGGCAGAAAAGTCGATGTTCCTGTAAATTATCTGGACATTTCACGATACGAAAAATATTTCGGCAGACTGAATCCGATTTCTTTATTCGACGGCATACAGAAAACTGCCGGTTTTATGCGCGTTTATTACGAGATTCAGCATGGAGGAAAAAAATGAATTTTGACGTTTCATTGTCGCTCTGCATTCCCACAAACGGAGTAATCGAATGGGTTTTTCCGGTTCTGGACAGCATTTTTGAAGAAAAAAATCCTGCGGGAAATTTTGAAGTAATCGTTACGGACAACGGAAACAACGAAGAATTTTTCAAAAAAATGTCATCGTATAAAAACGAACATCCGAATTTAGTTTACAAAAAAACTGATGCGCCTTTGTTTTTGAATCAAATCGAAGCGTTTAAAATTGCACGCGGGAAATTTATAAAATTCGTAAATCACCGGATGAAATTTCTACCGGGTGCGCTGAATTTTTTAATAAATTATGCAAACGAAAATTCTGACGCAAAACCGGTTACTTTTTTTATGAACGATTCTTCCGCGAAATCGCCTGAACGCTGTGAAAATTTTGACGAATTTGTCAGCGGAATGTCTTATTCGTCATCGTGGTCGGGTGGAACTGCCATGTGGAAAGAAGATTTTTTAAAAATGGATTTGTCCAGACCGTTCAATCAGCTTTTTCCGCATATCGACATGATTTTTTTTGTGCGCGACAGGAACAATTACGTAATAAATCATCAGAAGTTAATGGATTCGATTCCCACGGATGAAACCAAAAAGGGAAAATATAATCTTTTTCATGCTTTTGCCGTGGAATATCCCTGCATAATTCTCGAACTTTACCGGAGCGGCGCAATTAAATCGTCAACTTTTGTAAAAATCAAGAAAGAAACGCTTGGTTTTATTGCGCAGCTTTATCTGGATTATGTGATTTTAAAAAAACCGTGTTCTTACGATATTTCGGGCTACAAAAATTCAGTGAAAATTTTTTTCAGTCATAAAAGCGTTTTGTTTCAAATTCCGAAAAATTTCGCAGTTCGTGTAAAAAATAAAATTTTCCGCATGATAAATTTTCGCCGCTCAAAGTCCTCCTGAAAAAATCCGCGGAAAATGCTTCGATTGACTTTATTTTTTTTATCAGTAAAATGGCGCTATATTTCTGCGGCAGTACGCCTTTGATTTTACTTGGAAAGCAAATCGCCAGTTTCTTCCCTTGAAAAATCGAAAACAGAAAAAAAATTACAGGAGTAAGAAAATGGCACTTACAAAAGAAACCGCCGCATCTATCGTGGCGAAATTCGGTGCAAACGCAAGCGACACCGGAAACACAAAGGTTCAGATTGCACTGATGACCGAACGAATCAAGGAACTTACAGAACACTGCAAGACTTTTCCTAAGGACACTTGTGCATCCCGCGGACTTCTGAAAGTTGTCGGCGCACGTCGAAAATTGTTGAAGTACATTCAGCGGACTGACCTGGAAGGATACCGCGCCCTTATCAAGGAACTTGGAATCCGTAAGTAACGAATATGACGGCAGGCGAATTTCAAATTTGTTTGCCGTTATTTTTTTTAGGTGAATCCACGCGATTTCCCTTTGGTTTTTCCGAAAAGCAGTCCACCGATTTCATGGATGCCAAAATTTTTTTAGTATCTTTGCAATCTGTGGATAATCGGAATGCCAAAAAAAGCAAGCAAACAGGACGAAAAATGATTCAGAGAGTAACAAAAAAAATCGGCGACCAGGAACTCATTCTGGAAACCGGAAAAATCGGAAAACAGGCGAACGGATGCGTTTTTGCACAAATCGGCGGAACGGTTGTAATCGCTACAGTCTGCGCATCCGGTGAAGCAAAGGAAGGACTGGATTTTGTTCCGGTTACCGTAGAATACAACGAAAAATTTTACGCGGCAGGAAAAATTCCGGGCGGATTCGTAAAGCGCGAAGGCAGACCAAAAGACAAGGAAATTCTTGTAAGTCGGCTCATTGACAGACCGATGCGACCGCTTTTTGAACCTGCATTCGGACGAGAAATTCAAATTGTGCCCACCTGCGTTTCAATCGACGGCGTAAATCCACCGGACATTCTTGCAGTTCTGGCGGCGAGTGCAGCGGTTTC
The DNA here is from genome assembly GCA_964483515.1 of uncultured Treponema sp. GTDB lineage: Bacteria > Spirochaetota > Spirochaetia > Treponematales > Treponemataceae > Treponema_D. The sequence continues at coordinate 13,608 of CAZACA010000023.1, read as the reverse complement.
CATTTCGGACATTCCTTTCCACGGACCTGTTGCAGGAGTTCGCGTAGGATATCTGGACGGCGAATACATTTTGAATCCGACATACGAGCAGATGGAAAAAATTCAGCTGGAAATCGTTGTGGCAGGAACAAAAGACGGATTTACCATGGTTGAAGGCGGCGCGAACGAAGTTTCCGAAGAAATTATGCTGGGTGCGCTGGAAAAAGCCCAGGGATTCATTACGGAAATGTGCCTTCTTCAGGAAGAACTGGTGAAACTCGCGGGAAAAGAAAAACTTCCGCTGGTGGAATCTTCTGCCGTTCTGGAAAATGCCGATGCCATCAAAGCCGAAGCCCTTCCCCTCATGCAGGAAGCGTGCTTTCAGAAAGGAAAATTTGCCCGCGGAAATGCAGTTAAGGCCGTAAAGGAAAAAATCGCCGAAAAATACGCGGAACAGCTTGAAGACGAAATGCAGGCGAAACTTTTCAACACGCTTTTTGACGACATTCAGTACGATTTGCTCCGTTCAAGCATTCTGGAAAAAGGCCTCCGAATCGACGGACGCGGAACTGAAGACATCCGGCCCATTACCTGCGAAATCAACGTTCTTCCGCGACCCCATGGTTCTGCATTGTTTACCCGCGGCGAAACTCAGTCACTTGCCGTAACCACGCTGGGAACTGCCATGGACGAACAGGTTTACGACGACATTGAAGGCGACCGCAGCGAAAATTTCATTCTGCATTACAATTTTCCGCCGTATTCCGTGGGCGAAGTGGGAAAACTTACGACAGGCCGGCGCGAAATTGGTCACGGAAATCTGGCACGTCGTTCCCTTGCACCCATGATTCCGTCCCGAAGCGAATTTCCTTACACAATCCGCGTAGTTTCTGAAATCATGGAATCGAACGGTTCGTCTTCCCAGGCGTCAACTTGCGGCGGATGTCTTTCACTTCTGGCGGCAGGCGTTCCCATGAAAAAAATGGTTGCAGGAATTGCCATGGGACTCATTACCGACGGTCCGCAGTACAAAAAATACGCCATTCTTTCGGATATTCTGGGCGAAGAAGATCATCTGGGCGACATGGATTTTAAAGTTGCAGGAACACGCGACGGAATTACGGGATTCCAGATGGACATAAAAATTGCAGGCGTTTCCATGGACATCATGCGTCGTGCACTTGACCAGGCAAAACGCGGAAGAAATCACATTCTGGACATAATGGAAAAATGCATCAGCAAACCGCAGCCAGTCAGTCAGTACGCACCAAAAATCGACACGCTGAAAATCGACGTGGATAAAATCGGCGCGCTGATTGGTCCCGGCGGAAAAAACATCAAGGCGTTGTGTCAGCAGTACGGCGTAACAATCAACACGGAAGACGACGGAACCGTTACCATCTACGGAAAAACCGGCGTTTCCACGGAAGCAGCAAAAAAAGCGGTTAAAGGAATTTGTCAGGATCCCGAACCGGGCACCATTTATCAGGGAACGGTAAAAAGCATAAAGGAATTCGGCGCATTCGTAGAAATTCTTCCGGGCAAAGAAGGACTCTGTCACATTTCAAAACTTTCCCGCACGCGAATCGAAAAAGTTTCCGACGTGCTGAAGGAAGGTCAGGTCATTCCGGTAAAACTTCTGGAAGTTGACAAAATGGGACGGCTGAATCTTTCGTACATCGACGCCATCGAAAGTAAATAATTCGTGCGATTTTTAATCCGTCTGTTTTTGCAGGCGGATTTTTTTTGGACAAATCATGAAAGTAAAAAAAACGATTTTAAAAAACAACGTTACGCTGCTGGAAAAAGAAGTTGTAAATTCAAAAGTTACAACAATCGGATTTTATTTTGCCGCAGGAAGCCGCTTTGAAAATTCAGGCGAATACGGAATCAGCCACTTCACGGAACATCTGCTTTTTAAAGGAACCGCCGCAAAATCCTGCCGCGACATTTCATGCATTTTTGACCGGATGGGCGCAACTTTCAACGCATTCACCGAACGGGAAAACGTGGGCGTTTATTGCACCGTTCCTTCCGAGCGCGCTGAAAATTTTTCGCTGGCACTGGACGTTCTCTGCGATTTGAGCGCGAACTGCATTTTTCCGCCGGAAGAAGTTGAAAAAGAACGTAGCGTGGTGCAGAGCGAAATTCTTTCCGCGGAAGACGACCCCGACGATTCAGCCATGGACGAAGTTGCTTCACAAATCTGGCGCGGAACAAATTTAGCCCGAACGATTTCCGGAAGCGTTTCCGACGTGCAGAAAATTTCCCGCGAACAAATCATCGGCTGGTACGAAAAATTTTTTAAAGGCGGCGAACTCGTTGTAATTGCCGTGGGAAAAATTTATAAAAGCGAACTGATTTCTGCGCTGGAAAAACTTCCGCTTCACAAACCGTCCGTAGAATTTTTCCGCGGCGAACATTTTGCAGAAGAACCGGAATTTTTTTCAGGCACAAAAATTTCCAGGGCAAAATTCAAGCAGGCACAAATTTTTTCAGTTTTTCCCGTAAAGGCGAATCTTTCCGCGGACGAATATTTTGCGCTTCAAATTTTCAATTCGGCGGCGGGAGACAGCATGAGCGGCAGACTTTTTTCGGTTTTGCGCGAACAGGAAGGACTCTGCTATTCCGTGGGAAGTTTTTTCGTGCTGTACGAAAAATGCGGCGTGTGGATTTCCTATGCGGTCTGCGAAAAATTTGCGGCGGCGAAACTTCTTGAAAAAATGGAAAACGAAATTTTGAATTTTTTGCAGGACGAAATTTCCGACGACGAAATCGAAATCGCAAAGGAACGTTTATGCGGACAGGAAATTTTGGGCGAAACTCACACGTCGTTTTTGCTTCAGCGAATCTGGAATTTTTATTCCATGGGCTTTCCCGTGATGGAAACCGACGAAATTCTTTTTGCTGTACGCTCCGTAAAAAAAAGTGATATAATCGCGCTCATAAAAAATTTGCTGACGGAAAAAAGGGCGTCCATCGTTTTCGCTCCGAATCTTCCGCACAAAATCAAAAGGAAAATTTTATGCAAAACCAAATCGAAATAAAATGCGTGGCGGCCGGCGGTGCGATTCTGCCTTCGTACAAAACTTCAGGTTCGGCGGGTGCTGATGTCTGCGCTTTTCTGGAAAATTCCGTGACCATAAAAAAATTTTCGCGTGCACTGATTTCCACGGGACTTTTTTTTGAAATTCCGCAGGGCTACGAAATTCAAGTCCGGCCCAGAAGCGGTCTGGCGTTAAAAAACGGAATCACGGTTTTAAATTCGCCGGGAACAATCGACAGCGACTACCGCGGAGAACTGAAAATCATTCTGGCGAATTTCGGCGAAGAAGATTTCGTCGTAAATTCGGGAGACAGAATTGCGCAGATTGTCGTTGCACCGGTAACTGTTGCGTCGTTCGTGAGTGCGCAGAAAATTTCTGAAACGGAGCGCGGAACCGGAGGATTCGGAAGCACGGGGCTTTAAATGGCGCTCAAAAATTTCTTTGAAAAAATTTCATGCGCTGCGGACAAATTTTTTGTTTTCGTTTTTAAAAAAAATTCCGCGCTGATAAATTTTTTTAAGCGGAAAATTTCTTCGGCAAAAAAAATAAATTTCATGCGGAAATTTTTTGTCGTCTGCTTTTCGTTCAGCAAAAAAATCGGCAGCGTAAAACTTCAAAAAAAATTCGCATCAAAAATTTACGCCCTTTCCCAGCCGAAAAAAAATGTTCTGGTGCGCTACATTGCAAAGGAATTGTTTTTGTATTTCATCGTCTGCTTTGCGTTTTTTTTCGTGATTTTTTTCGTGAATCAGATTCTGCTTCTGGCGGAAACCATCCTGAAAAAAAAAGTCGAACTGAATCTGGTTCTGCGCCTCATCGTTTATTGTCTGCCCGGAATTATTTCCCAGTCGTCACCTTTTGCAACGCTCGTGGGATTTTTAATGTGCCTGGGCAGAATCGTCAGCGACAACGAACTTTTAATTTTTCGTGCAAGCGGTCAGCGCTACAGTCTGATTTTAAAATCGGTTCTGCTGATGGGATTTTTAATTTCGATTTTCAGCTTCGTCATGAACGATTATTTTTTGCCCGTGGGAACTTTAAAATACAACCGGCTTTTTAAACAGATTATTGCGTCGAATCCTGCCATCGAACTGGAATCAAAATCGATTAAACGCATGAACAATTCTACGCTCGTAATCGGCAGCGTGGAAAAAAATAACGTTTCGGATCTGGTGATTTTCGACAGTTCCGCGGAAGGCGAAAACAGAATCATCGTGGCGGAAAATTCCGTGGTAAAAAAATCCGATGCGCCCGGCGTCCTGATGCAGCTCGACATGGAAAATCCCGTCATGCTGGTGATAAAAAAAATCGGCGGAAAAGATTTCGATTCGGTTTTTTCTGAAAAACTTCGGCTGTTCGTTTTTGAAGATTCGTTCATTTCGTCAGGCGGCGGAACGGCTCCACGTGAAATGACGAGCTGGGATTTGCGGAAACAAATTCAGAAAATGCAGTCGGACGAAAAAGTCACGGCAAAAAGACTGAACGCATTCAAACTCGAATACAACAAAAAATTTTCCGTGCCATTCGGTTCGATTTTTTTCGCCATGCTTGCTTTTCCCCTTGCGCTGATTTTCGGCAAAAAAGACGGACAGACGCTGGGACTGATTTTCGGAATAATCATTTCGGTTTTGTACTGGGCTGCGACAATCATCGGGCAAATTTTCGGACTGCGCGGCGGATACAACGGATTCTGGATGATGTGGACGCCGAATTTCGTCATCGGATTTCTGGGCATCGTTCTTTATCTGAGGCTGCGGACAAAATGAAAATTATTTCGTACACGCTCCGCAGATTTTTTCCGATTTTTTTCGGCGCCATGATTTTTTTTGTTCTGGTTCTGTGCCTCACCGATTTATTCATGAACATCTGGAATTACATTTCAAAAAGCGTTTCGTTCCGCGACGTCATGCTGATTCTTTTTTATTACGTGCCGAAAACCGTCTGGTATTCCGTGCCCATCGCCATGCTTTTCGGAACGGCTTACATGCTCAGCGATTTTTATGCGCGAAACGAACTGCTGGCAATTTTTGCTTCGGGAATTTCTCTGGCGCAATTTTCGGTTCCGCTTTTATTCGTGTCGATTTTTATGAGCGCGGGGCTTTTCTTTTTTGAAGACAAAATCGTCGTTCCGTCGTACGAAAAAAAAGTCAGATTGCAGGATTCGGTTTTGTACAAGGAAAAATCGCTGAACAACGAAAAAATCGTGGTGATGTCTGACGGCGGAAATTTAATTTACAAGGCGGATTTTTTTGAAAACAAATCGAACCGTCTGTTCCGCGTGTTCGTAATTTTCCGCAACGAAGACAAATCGCTGGATGCAATAATTTTTGCCGACCGGGCCGAATGGAATGAAAATTCCTGGAAACTGCAAAAAGAAACCGAATGGAAAAACGAAGACGGCGAACTGAAAAAACTTTCCGCAGTGGAATCGCGGTTAAAACTGAAACTCACCGAAGAACCGTCAACGTTCCGCAACAACACGATTTCCGTGGAGCAGGTGAACGCGTCGCAGGCAAAAGAATACATTTCGCATCTGGAAAAAGCGGGGCTTCCATGCGCGGAAGAAAAATCCGTTTACTACAAAAAATTTTCTTTTCCGTGCATCGTTTTCATCGTGGTTTTTCTTGCAATCGGGCTGAGCGGAAAAACGCGGAAAAACGTTCTCATCGTCAGTCTGGCGCTGAGCGTAATTGCGGTGGTTCTTTTTTACGTGCTGCAGATGATTACCATGCTCATGGCAAAATTTCAGACCATTCCGCCGATTCTGGGTGCGTGGAGTCCCGTGGTGATTTTTGTCGCGGTGAGTGCAGTGCTTTTAAAATTTGCAAAAACTTAAAAATTTTTTTGAGGAAAAAAATGATCGAAAATTTTTTTGAAATTCATCACGAAGAAAAAAATTCCCTTGCGCGGACCGGCGTGCTTCATCTGCCTCATGGCGACGTGCAGACTCCGGTTTTTATGCCTGTGGGAACGAAAGGAACGGTGAAGGCGCTGACGAAAGACGACCTGGACGAAATCGGTTTTGAAATAATTCTGGCGAACACGTATCACCTTTATCTGCGGCCCGGCGAAGAAATCGTCAATCAGGCAGGCGGACTCCACGGATTCAGCGGATGGAAAAAAAATTTTCTTACGGATTCCGGCGGATTTCAGGTCTGGTCGCTTTCAAATTTAACGAAAATAAAAAATGACGGCGTAGAATTCCGCAGCGACATTGACGGAAGCAGGCATTTTTTTTCCCCCGAAAAAGTCGTGCAGATTCAGGCGAAATTAAACAGCGACATTCAGATGCAGCTGGACGTCTGTTCAGGATTCGGCGTGGAAAAATCAGCGGCGCAGAAAGCCATGAAACTTTCGGCGGACTGGGCGGTGCGTGCCATAAATTCTTTTCGCGCGGAAAAAGAAAAAGGCTACGGAGGATTTCTGTTTCCCATCGTGCAGGGAAATTTTTTCGACGACCTGCGGAAAGAAAGTGCGCTTTTTGTGGACTCGCTGGAAACTGAAGGACTTGCCATCGGCGGATTAAGCGTGGGCGAACCTGAAGAAATTTTCCGCGAAAAATTAAAATTTACGGTTCAGTTTCTGTCGCGGAAAAAACCGAAGTACGTCATGGGAATCGGAACGCCTGAATACATTCTGGAAGCGGTGGAAGACGGCATCGATATGTTTGACTGCGTTCAGCCCACACGGATTGCGCGCCACGGACTTTATTTCAGTCACCGCGGAATGATTTCGATCAAGCAAAAAAAATACGAAAAAGATTTTTCTGCCCTGGATGAAAAATGTTCGTGCAAAGTCTGCAAAAATTATTCGCGTGCGTATCTGCGTCATCTTTTTCGCGAGCAGGAAATTCTTTCGTCCATGCTGGCGAGTTATCACAATCTTTTTTTTCTGCATCAGATGATTCTGGAAATCCGGAGCGCCATAAATCGTGACGAATTTTCTTCGTACAAAAAAAATTTTCTGGCGGAATTTCATTCAAAAGAAAACTGAAATGCGCGGCGTTCGTTGCCGATAATCTGACGGAAAACCAGTTCGCGGAGTGTTTATGAAAAAAATCGTTTTGTTTTTTTTGGCTGCAATTTTTTTAAGCGGAAATTTTTTATCTGCACAGGAAAATTTCGTTGAATCTGATTCGGACGGAATTTCTTCGGCTTCTCCTGACGCGGAAAAAATTTCTCCTGATGACGATGACGAAATAATTCAGGCGTACAAAAATCAGTCGTCTTCCGCGAAAAAAAAATCGGCAGAATATTCCGTGCAGAAAAAATCGGCTCCGGTTCGACGTCCGCAGAAACACGAATCGGGCGACAAAATTCTTGACCGTTCCGACGAATACGTTCAGGAATGCCGCGACATTTTTAAATACGGTCTGGAAGGGCAGATTATTTCGCGCATCGACGATTTGACGAAAAACGAAGACACGCGGTTTGTGGACGAAATTTACGATCTGTTCGGCGAGACGAAAAGCATTCCGCTGAAAGAAAAAATTCTGGATTATTTTGCAAAGTTAAAGGATCCGTGCCTGGCGAATTTCGCGGTGGAAATCGTGAACGACCCTTACGACGCAAAAAAAAGTCTGGTGGAAAAATGCTTTAAATACGTGGCGGAAAGCGGTGCAAAGGAAGCGGTGCCGGGTCTGGTGGATCTGGTGCAGAAGGAAGAGGACGATTATTTTTCCGGTGCACTTTCGGCGCTGGGCGAACTGGGCGAAAAGGACGAAGCGATTTTTCTGGCGGATTACATCGACCGGACGGATTTGACCGTGGCGCAGAAACAGTCGCTCATGAAAGTTCTGGGCAGAATCAGGGCAACGGAAACCTGGGACAAAATTGCAGAAATCGCGCAGAACGAAGACGAAAATTCTTTCGTGCGGATGTACGCGGCGGAAGCACTGGGCGCAATGGGAAAAAGCGACGGCGAAAAAATTCTGGTGCAGCTTTTTGAAAGCGACGACCCCAATCTTCGCGTTTACGTCGTAAAAGGAATTTCGTATTTTTCCGACAAAACCGCGGACGATCTGATAATTCAGGCGTTGCGCGACGGACAGTACAAAGTTCGTTACGAAGCCGTCTGTGCCATCGAAAAGCGAAAATCCGCGCAGGCAGTTCCGTATTTAATTTTCCGCTGCAAGGACAAAAGCGAAGAAAAAAACGTGAAGGAAAAATGTTATTCCGTGCTGGCGTCCATGAACGATTCAAAGGCAAACGAATATCTGGTTTCGCTGATTAAGGACAAAAAAACGGGCGACTCCACGAAAGCAAAAGTTGCGTCGGTTCTTCTGCAAAACGGAAGCGCGGGCACAAAAGAAATTCTTGAACTGGCTGAATCCACGCTGAAAAACGATGCGCAGAAAAATTTGCGGTACGCGCTGGGAAAAGAATTTGCAAAATATTCACGGAGCGAATTCGCGTCAATCTGCGAAGCGTATCTTTCAAGCAGCGACGTTGCCACGCAGGGAACCGGACTCGACATCTGGGCCCGCGGAAAATATTCAGGTGCGCGAAAAATCGTGGAAGAAATTGCCGCCGATGCAGACGATGAAAATTCCGCAGAAAATTCCGCAGAAAAAAAATCGCCCAAAAAGAAAAACGCCAACGCAAAAAAAGCAAAAAAAATTCTGTCGCAATAATTACGATTCCTTTACGATTCGCAGAATGAACCAGCCGAATTTTTCCGCCTTGTTTTCGCCGATTCCGTAGCAATCCAGAAGTTCCTGCATGGACGCGGGTTTTTTCTTTGTCAGGTCGAAAAGCGTTTTGTCGCCAAAAATTACGTAGGGCGGAACACCCAGTTCGTCAGCGGCTTTTCGTCTCCACACGCGCAGATTGTTTGCAAGAATTTTTTCGCTTTCGTCTGAAAATGAAAATTCCGCGGAACGAATTTTGGGGAACGGCTGCACTTTGAATTTTTTCTGCTGAACGGTTTTATTTTCCGCCGGTGAATTTTTTTTCGCACAGATGTCGCAGCAGCATTCAGCACTTACGCCGTCCGTTCGTGAAAGGGAATAACTTTCGCCGAAATACGATAAAAGTTTTTCACGACGGCAAATCGTTTCTTCCGCGAAATCCACCATTCCCTGCAGAAGTTTTTCCGCCTTTGCTGAATCCGCGCTTTCGTTAAAAAAATACCGGATTTTGTGAACGTCATTTTTTCCGTACAAAAGCAGCGCCTCGCACGGAAGTCCGTCTCTGCCCGCCCGCCCGATTTCCTGATAGTACTGCTCCACGGATTTCGGCAAATCGAAATGAAGTACGTAGCGCACGTCGGGTTTGTTGATTCCCATGCCGAACGCCAGCGTTGCAACCATTACGTCAACTTTGTCTTCGATAAATTTTTTTTGATTCGCTGCACGTTTTTCGTCGGAAAGTCCTGCGTGATACGGAAGCGCTTTAATTCCGCATTCGTTCAATTTCTGCGTGAGTTCGTCCACCTGCCGCCGCGAAAAGCAATAAACGATTCCTGCCTGATTTTTGTGTCCGCGGATAAACGAAAGTGCCTGTTCAGTTGCCCCGGATTTCCGCACGACCTGCAAAAAAATATTTGACCGGTTGAAACTCGAAATAAAAATTGCCGGATTTTCCATGCGGAGATTTTTTACGATGTCCTGCCGAACCTGCGACGTTGCAGTTGCCGTAAGCGCCAGAAAAACTGCGTCGGGAAATTCGCTGCGGATGGATGCAATTTCAAGATAATCCGGACGAAAATCGTGCCCCCATTCGCTGATGCAATGCGCTTCGTCCACGGTAATGCATTTCACGTCCAGATTCGATTCGTGCAGAAGATTTTTTATCCGCCCCGAATTCAGTCCTTCAGGCGAAACGTACACAAGCCGAATTTTTCCGCACTGAATGTCATCGCAATTTTTCCGGTACTCGTTCCAGTCCATGGCGGAATTTAAACACGCGGCATTCACTCCGAAGGAATTGAGCTGGGAAACCTGATCCTGCATGAGTGAAATCAGCGGCGAAATTACCACGGTGATTCCTGAAAAAATCATGGACGGAATCTGATAGCACAAAGATTTTCCGCCTCCTGTGGGCATGACGGCAAGAGTGTCGCGGCCTTCCAGAACGTTCTGAATTATTTCCCGCTGATGACGACGGAATTTCGTGTAGCCGAAAACCGATTTCAGAATTTCTTCCGGCGTGCGGCAAAGCGTTTGGTTTGACATGGAAGCCTCGTGAAGCAAAAAAGAATTTTTCAAAGCGAACTGAAACGCAAAGTGACGAACGGATTCGCAGAGCGCATTATACTGAACTGATTCCAAAAAACAACTCCTTTAAAATAAACAAAAAAAATTTCAATTTTTTTTGTTTATTTTACGCGCATTCGTAACGAAGTGAGAACGCGCAGTAAATAATCGACAATTTGTGAAAGCAAATTGTCAGCAGAAAAATGCAGCGGCAAACCGATGTATTTTTCTGTCACTCCTTAAAACAAACAAAAATTTTTTTTTGCGGCATCTGCCTTCTGCAAATCAAAAATTCACCGGTATTGATTTTTTTTTTTGCATTTGGTAGAGTACGCCCACTTGCCGGCTTGGTGGAATGGTAGACACGAAAGACTCAAAATCTTTTGCGCGCGAGCGTGTCTGAGTTCAAGTCTCAGAGCCGGTAGACGACCGATGCTTTTGCACCGGTTTTTTTTTACGGCAAAAATTCTTCCGCGCCTTTTGGAAAACGGAATTTCACCGCTTCACGCATTTCTTCTTCGCCGATTTTTTCTTTTTCAGCCATGTCCGCGATGGTTCGTGCAACTTTTATGCAGCCCGAAATTGCCCGCTGGGAAAAATTTCCTTTTTCCGCCGAATCCTCCAGAAAATTTTTCGCTTCGTTTGTCATGACGCAGAATTCCTTCACTTCCGCAGGAGAAAGCCTTGCGTTTTTTTTGCCGCGTTTGCGCTGAATTTTTACTGCCGATGCAATCTGCTGCCTGAGCATGGCGGTGGATTTTTTTTCGTCCGGAATTTCCGCGGAATTTTTTGACGATTCCACACGCACGCGCAGTTCGATGCGGTCTAAAAGCGGCGCCGAAAATTTTTTCCAGTACTGTTCGATGGCACGGGACGAACAGAGGCAAATTTTTTCTTTCGAGCCGAAATTTCCGCAGGGGCACGGATTGGTGGACATGAGCAGCTGAAAATTCGCAGGAAAAACCGTAGAACGGCCGGCACGACTCAGCGTAATTTTTGCCGATTCCATGGGAACGCGCAGCATCTGCAAGACCGACGGACGAAATTCAGCGGCTTCATCCAGAAACAGAACGCCATTGTGCGCCAGAGAAATTTCGCCCGGCTGACAATGAACGCCTCCTCCGCAAAGCCCTTCGATTGTTGCAGTCTGATGCGGCTGACGAAACGGTGGCGGCTGAATTCCGCGTTTTTCGTTTTTTAAAATTCCTGCAATGGAAAAAATCCGCGTAACGCTCTGCGATTCTTCTTTCGTCAAAAGCGGAAGCAGCGACGGAAATTTCTGCATGGAAAGCGTTTTTCCGCATCCCGGCGGTCCGAATGCAAGCAGATTGTGTCCTCCTCCGGCTGCAATCTGCAATGCGCGCAAAAGTTCGGACTGTCCTTTTACTTCGGCGAATTCCGTTTCGATTGTGGCGGCGGAAAAATAAATTCCGTTCACTTCATCGGCTTCCCTTAAATTTTCCCTGATTTCGTCGGCGGAAGAAGTTTCGTAAAACGTGGTGAAATTTTCAGGATTTTTCAGCGCGTGAAATGCTTCCGTTAAATTTTCTGCACCGAAAATTTTCATTCCGCGAATTTCCCTTGCTTCGTCGTCGTTTCCTTTCGGCACGATGCAGTACCGGATTCCTGAAGCGTATGCCGTGCTCACTGCCGCGTGAATTGCTTTTACTGGCCGCACGTTTCCGTTCAATTCCAGTTCGCCCATGACAAAAACTGCGGAAATTTTTTCGTCATCGTTCTGTTCGTCAAGTTTTTCCTTTGCGTTCAAAACTGCCAGCGCCACTGCCAAATCGAATCCGGCTCCTTCTTTTTTTAAATCCGCGGGAGAAAGGCTGATTAAAACGCGTTCAGGCGGAAACAGAAGTCCTGAATTTATGATTGCGCTTTTCATCCGCTCACGGGATTCTTTTACTGCGTTGTCGGCGAGTCCAACCATGTCCACGGCAGGAATTCCGCGACGCAAATCCACTTCCACGTTTACTAAATTTCCTTCGTAGCCGAATGGCGAAAAACAAAGAATCTGCATTTTGTACCTCTCAAAAAAATTTTTTGTCATAATAGTTATTCCCGAAAAAAAAAATTTTCTGCCCGAATTTTGCGGAAAATGCTAAAATATTTTTATGGAACTGATGATTTTGTGCCGCGTGGTGGATAATTTCGGCGATGCAGGCGTGGTTTTGCGTCTGTGCCGTTCGGTCTGGGAAATTTCGCGGAATTTAAAAATAAATCTTGTAACGAATTCCGTGGAAACGCTGGAAAAAATCTGCGGCGGAAAAAAATCGCTTGAAAAAATCTGCATTCAGCGCGGATGGAAAATTTTCGGCTGGGACCGTGAAATTTGCCCTGAAACGTTTGCAGAAAATCCACCGGAAAAAATTCTGGAATGTTTTCAGTGCGGACGTCCTGACTGGCTTGAAAAAATTCTGTTCGATCCGGCGTTTAAAAAAAACGTGCAGATTCTGAACGTGGAATATTTGACGGCGGAAGACTGGGCGGAAGAATTTCATCTTTTAAAAAGCGGAACACGGTCGGCGTTCGTGAAAAAAACGAATTTTTTGCCCGGATTCACGGAAAAAACCGGCGGACTGATTCTGGACGAAAATTTTCTGCATTGCGTAAACGATAAAAATTTTGCACGGAATCTGGCGCGAAAAAAAATCGGCTTTGACGAAAACTGCTTCAACATCCTGCTTTTTTCCTACGACGTGAATCTGGATTTTTTCTTTGATGCGGCGGAAGAATTTTCCCGTGAAAAAAAAATTTGCGTTTTTGTGGCGCAGGGAGCGGGACTTGAAAGTGCAGGAAAATCGGCGGCGAAAAAAAAATTTTCATTCAGCGTAAAAATTCTGCCGTTTTTGCAGCAGGAAATCTGGGACGCTTTTTTGTGCTGTGCGGATTTTGCTTTTGTCCGCGGAGAAGATTCGTTCAGTCGTGCGTGTGCGGCGGGCGTTCCTTTCGTCTGGAATATTTATCCTCAGGACGATGAATTTCATTTCGTAAAACTGAATGCGTTTTTGAAAAAATTGGGCGCGGCGGAAGTGGAACGTTTTTCGTTTCTGTATAATTTTCGGCGCGGAAAAAAAATCGGCATGGAAGCGGCGGAAATTCTGAACGAAAAAAAAATCGATTTTCCCCGTGACGAAAAAAAATTGCAGCAGGAATTAAAGGCGGAATTTTTATTTCTTCTGCGGAATTCGGCGGAACTGAAAAAAAAATTTGCAGAATTTTCGCAAAAAATCATTTCAAACGGAAACATGACAAAAAAAATTTTAGATTTCTTCGCGGAAAGGTGAAAGAATTTCGGCGGAAATTTAATCCGGCAAAAAAATCGTAAAAAATCGGCGGTTGCAATTTTGAATTCTTTTTTGTATAATCGCGCAAATCTTT
>CAZACA010000022.1:0-17923 GCA_964483515.1 uncultured Treponema sp. | reverse complement strand
GCCAGAAGATTCTGCGAATTCGGGTTGTACCATGAAATGCTTCCGTTCCGGTTCAGCACGGCAAGTCGGTTTCCGGCGCAGACTGTTTTTGACGGCATGGAAGCGGAGCGTTTGAAAATCGTGCTGCCTCTGGTGGACGTGTTGTATGCGCGAAGCTGATTTTTTCCGATGTTGGTGAAAATCAGGTTTTGCGAAATTGACGCGAAGGACGACGGATCTTCTGCCTGAAGGCTGAAAAGCGACTGCTGCATGAAGTTTTTTGGATTGTATGAAAAAATCTGTGTGCGCGGAGAATTGTTCACGGAATTTATGCAGACTCCGTAAATCAGCGCGTTTTCTTTTTTTGAATCGAAGCAGAGAGAAAATGCAACGTTGCCGGAAAATTTCAGCGGAACGGTTTCTTTCGTCTGCAGATTCACCGAAATCAGCGCCGAATCTCCTTTGCCCGAAGACGATTTCGCCACAATCAGCGTGGAATCATCGTACAGAAGCGCGTCCTGAACCGAAGTGCCCTTGTAAACGTCCTCCGAATTTCCGGTTTCCGCGTCGATTATTTTTACTTCGGAATTTCCCTGAATGCAGATTATTTTTTTGTCCGATGCGCGCAGACTGTTTACCTGGTACGACGGCAAAAAAATCGTCCGCGTGTTTCCGCCGTCGTCCGCGATTTCCACGGGATTCTGCGTTCCTTTCGACCACAAAATCGTTTTTCCGTTGAAGCGCAGGATATTCGTCTGAACGGAATTCGATGAAAGCCGCGAAATTTCCTTTGTGTCGTATGAAGTTTTAAAAACCGCGCCGTCAGTCAGAAAGTAAAACGAATTTCCTTCCGCGTCCAGATCGAGAATTTTTTCGTACATATTTTCGGTGACGGGAAAAAGGCTGTACAGTTCCGATTCAGGAATGTCGGTGACGGAATAAAGTGCGCCGGATTTTGTGCCCATCATGATTCTGCCAGAATTTTTTGCAGCACAGGTAAAGGAGTCGCCGCTTTTCAGTCCCGAAAAATTTTTCACGATCTGCGGAGAAGAAGCAAATCCGCCCGTAACGAGTTTTTGCAGCATCTGTTCGTCAATCTGCTTCAGCGAAAAATTTTTTCCTTCGCCCGAAATAAAATAAAGTCCCATTTTTTCATTTGTGTCCGCATCCGAAGAAAAAATCAGCGGTGACGACGAAGTGTACTGGGCAAGGGTTTTTCCGCTGGTTGCATCGATTATGTAAATCGTATTGTTTTTTACGCCGGCAAAAAATCGATTTTTGAATTTTCCGCTGCCGAAAATTTGCGTCTGGTTCAGTGACGAAACCGTAGAAAACTGCGCCTTAACTTTCATTGCCGTCAAATCGTAGTAGTAAAGCGTGCCGGATTTTGCGTACATGACCGCAGTTTTTTCGCCTGCACCCGTCGCCGAAAAGCACACGACGCCCTGAACGTCTTCCGCTTTTTTTGCCACCGAACCCGTCCGCGCGTTAAAAATAAAAGTTCCGTTTACGGATGCAGTTCCCACAAAAAGAAATTTTCCTTTCGCCGAAAATGAAAGGGACGTAACCGAATTTGCAAACTGCTTTGAAAATTTTTTTGCGTAAGTTGCTGAATCAAAAAGCGTTACGCGGTGAACTGAAATTCCGTCAGTTTCGTAAACCGCAATGTCGCCGAAAACCGGATTACTGCATACGAGGCGCACCTGCAAATCGGAAACCTGATAATGTTCGCCCATTCCGTCGGAAGTCCATTTGACGATGAAGCCGTCATTTCCCGCGGAAAAAAAAGCATCGCCTGAAGATTCATTTTCAAGCGGAAAAATGTCGTTTACCTTTCCGTCGTGGGACTGGCTCGAAACAACGGTCTGTGCAGAAATTCCGCGCAGGACAAAAAAAGCACAGAACAGAATAATCAGATTTTTTTTCATTTTTTTCCCCGTTTTTATTTGTGAAGAAAATACAGAAAGTCGCTGGTCATGGCAAGCACGAAAATCAGCGAAACCACAATCACGCCCGCAATCTGAATGCAGTACAGAACTTTCGGATTCATTTTCCGCCGCGAAAAAAATTCAACCAGCGCAAAAAGAATCAGTCCGCCGTCCAGAATCGGAACGGGAAGCAGATTCGTCAGAAAAAGCGAAATGCTGATTAACGCCATGAATTGCAGCGTGGAAGCGATTCCGGTTTTTATGCCCAGCGAAAATCCGTCCTTTACCGTAGCGCCCAGCATTCCGGTAATCCGCACGGGACCCGAAACTGCATTCGTAATTTTTACTCCGCGGAACAGAATGGAAATGCTTTTTCCCGTGAGCGCGATGATTTTAAAACTCTGGGCGAATCCTTCCTTCAGCGACGGAAAGAATTTTTTCCCCGGACAGACGCGTTCCACCACGGAAGACGAATCTGAAACGACGCCGATTTTTCCGCTGCCGTATTCCCTGTCGAGGACAACTTCCACGTCAAAAAATAAAATTTCGTCGCCGCGCCTTGCACGAATTTTTACGGTTTCGCCGGGCCGCACGGAAATTTTTTCGATGATTTCTGAAAAGTCGCCGGTTTCTTCGCCGTTAATTGACAGAATTTCGTCGCCGCTTTCCATTCCGCTTCTGTGCGCTGATGAAGAAATTTCAGGATAAATTTCGTCCGCCATGGAAACTTTCGTTCCCGCGCTGAAATAAGTGTAGCCGGTCAGGGCAACCACGAAAAACGCCGCCACGGAAAAAACGAAATTTGCAAAAGGACCTGCAAACGCAATCAAAAGCCGCTTGAGCGCATGAACGCCGTAAAAAGAATCCGCATCGCCGGAAATTTCCGCCGAATTTTCTTCGATGGCTTTTTGAAAATCTTTTTCGCCT
The DNA here is from genome assembly GCA_964483515.1 of uncultured Treponema sp. Lineage (GTDB taxonomy): Bacteria > Spirochaetota > Spirochaetia > Treponematales > Treponemataceae > Treponema_D. Next base: position 15,089 of record CAZACA010000022.1, on the reverse strand, counting down.
TTCATGGAACAGTAGCCGCCCAAAGGAACGAGCGAAATTCTGTAGTCGGTTCCGCCGATTTTTTTGTGCAGAAGAACGGGCCCCATTCCCACGGAAAACGCTTCAACTTTTACGCCGAAAATCCGCGCCGCCGCAAAATGACCTGATTCGTGAAAGAAAACCAGAAATCCCAGCGCGACGATTCCGATTACAAACGTCAAAATTTTCCTCCGTCCGATTGCAGGATTTTTTTTGCTTCGTTTCTTGCGCGCAAATCTTCTTCCATGACTTCTGAAATTTCCCGCGGAATTTTCTGCCAGTCCGATTGCAGCGTTTTTTCGACGATTTCTGCAATCCGCGTAAAACCGATTTTTTCGTTTAAAAAAGCGTCCACGGCAATTTCGTTTGCTGCGTTGAATGCAACGGAATATGCGCCGCCTTTTTCTGCACAGTCGAAGGCAAATTTTAAAAGCGGAAAATCGTCAGTCCGCGGAGGAAAAAATGTCATGGTTCCGGCGGATGCAAGGTCGAATTTTTCAAGGAAATTTTCGCGGTTTTCAGGCCAGACCAGTGCGCCGAAAATCGGGTGCCGCATGTCGGGTTCGGAAATCTGCGCATACAGAACGCCGTCTTTCGTGCGTACAAGCGAATGAATCAAACTCTGCGGATGAACGACAACCTTTACTTTTTCAGGGCTGAAGTCGAAAAGCCTGCACGCTTCGATTACTTCAAGGCCTTTGTTTGCAAGCGTTGCGCTGTCCACTGTGATTTTTTTGCCCATTGACCAGGTGGGATGATTTAGCGCGTCCTTTACCGTAACCGATTTCAGTTTTTCCGCGGAAAATTCCCTGAACGGTCCGCCGCTTGCAGTTATGACGAGTTCCGCTACGTTTTCCCGTCCGATTTTTTCGGTTAAATTGAAAATCGCCGAATGTTCGCTGTCAACCGGAATGATTTTTGCGCCGCTTTTTTTTGCAGTTCCGCTGATGATTTGCCATGCCATGACGACGGTTTCTTTGTTTGCCAGTGCCAGGTCAATTCCGCATTCCAGAACTTTCGCCGACGGAAGAAGTCCCGCTGCTCCCGCGATTCCGTTTACTGCAATGTCCGCGCCGGAATTTTCTATCAGCCTGGAAATTCCGTCCATTCCGTCCCTTGCAAAAACCGTTCCGCCGCAGCCGAATTCAGCCTGAAGTTCCGCGACTTTTTTTTCGTTTTTTCCCGCCGCAATTCCGCAGATTTCAAAATCGTCTTTCATTTTGCGCGCGATGTCCAGCGTCTGACTTCCGATTGAACCGGTGCAGCCCAGAACAAGAATCTTTTTTTTCATCAGAATGGCCCGAACAGAATTGAAACTAAAAGATAATAAACGGGTGCCGACATGACGATGGAATCAAGACAGTCAAGCATTCCGCCGCGACCCGGAATTACGTTGCCGGAATCTTTTACGTCCGCCGACCGCTTGAAAACCGATTCCGCCAGATCGCCCACAATGCACGAAAACGCCATGAAAATTCCTACGAAAACGATTTTTGCCGTTGAACCGTGGAAAATTTCAGGCCAGATTTTCGCGCCCAGAATTCCCGCGCACACTGAACCCAGAAATCCGCCCAGAAATCCCATGACGCTTTTATTCGGACTTGCCCTGACGATTCCGCGGTTATTTTTGCCGAACAGAACGCCCAGAAACCACGCAATGCTGTCGCACATGAAAACCATCAGGATAAAAACTGAAACGACGGGCACGGTAATGTTTTCGCCGTGAAGCTGCCAGACCGTCATGCGCGAAACAAAAGTGTACAGAAATCCCGTGTACGTTACGATAAAAATCGATGACGCCAGACGGTGAAGGGAAGGGGCGAATTCTCTTGAAGTAAAAACTTCGTAAAAAAGCGACGCCAGAATCGTAATGATGTACGCGAAAGTAATGGTTTCGGAATTTACGTTGAACGGAAATTTTTCCCGCGGAACCATTGCGTAAACCGATGCCACGACCGGAATGAAAACGCTTAAAAAAACTACAAATTTTTTTGGCAGAAGTTCGCCTTTCTTCGCGAAAATGTCGTAGAGTTCGCCGGCACCCAGAAAAGTCGTGACGCAAATCAGCAGGTGAAGTGAAAGATGATTGAAAAACGGCGCAAAAATTATGAGGAGGATTACGGGAATGCCCACAAAAAAAACAAGAAGTCGCGAAATTATTTTGCTCATTGTGCCGCTCCGAATCGCCGTGTGCGTTTCTGAAATTCTTCCAGATCCTTCATGAATTCAGCCGGAAAATAATCGGGCCAGAGCGTATCGGAAAAAAGAAGTTCCGCATAAGCCGACTGCCACATTAAAAAATTGCTCAGCCGTTTTTCGCCGCCGGTTCTGATAAGCAGATCCAGGTCGGGAAGTTCCGGTACGTCGAAATTTTTTGCAATGGTTTCTTCCGAAATTTCCGCCGGATTTACGCCGCTTTCAACGATTTTTTTTACGCTGCGCAAAATTTCGTCCCGTCCGCCGTAATTTATGGCAAGGCAAATGGTAAGCCCGGTCATTTTTTCAGTGTCGCGCTCGATTTCAGCGATGTCGTTCCGCACGTTTTCGGGAAGTTTCGTCCTGTCGCCGATCATTTTTACGCGCACGTTGTTGTATTTGCAAAAATCGAATTCTTTCAGCAGGTAAGTGTGGATTAAATTCATGAGGAATCCCACTTCGGTTTCGGTTCGCTTCCAGTTTTCCGTGGAAAAAACGTAAAGCGTCAGAAATTTCAGGCCGATGTCGGAAGCAGTTTTCGCGATTTCCTTTGCGCGCTTCAAGCCTTCCGTGTGACCGTTTGTTCTGAGTAAATTGCGTTTTTTTGCCCAGCGACCGTTGCCGTCCATGATGATTCCCACGTGGCAGGGCAGCGAATTTTTGTCCAAACTGTACGAACCGTCCATGGGAAATTATTCCATTATTTCCTTTTCTTTTGATTCATAAACTTTGTTGATTTCTTCGATGTATCTGTCGGTGAGCTTCTGAAGTTTGTCGGTTTCTGCCTTAAGCTGGTCTTCCGTGAGTTCACCTGCTTTCTGCTGCTTTTTCAGTTCATCGTTTCCGTCGCGCCGGATGTTGCGGATTGTAGTGCGGTAATTTTCCGCGGTGGATTTTGCCTGTTTGACCAGATCTTTTCGGCGGTCGGCTGTAAGCGGAGGAATGGAAATTCGGATTACTTTGCCGTCGTTGTTCGGATTCAGGCCGAGTTCCGCTTTTTGAATTGCCTTTTCGATGTCGCCGATGATGGATTTGTCAAATGGAGAAATAACTACTGTTCTTGCTTCGGGAATGGAAATCGTTCCCACCTGATTCAGCGGAGTAGGCGTTCCGTAATAATCTACGCGCACTTTGTCAAAAATCGATGCGCTTGCCCGTCCCGTGCGGATTGAATTGTACTCTTCTTTCAATGAATTGACTGTTTTTTCCATGCGACTTTCGTTGTCGGCTGCCATAATTTTCTCCCAATCGAATTAAAAAACGATACCGCCTGAAAAAATCAAGCGGTTTTTGTTAAATTTTTATTTTCCCAAAAGGAACAGGTCGATGCTTGCGAAACTGAGCGATGCGTTGACTGATTTTCCAACTTCGTCCAGTTTTGCTTTTACCGATTTTTTGTCGTCCTTTACGAACATCTGTTCTACAAAGCAAATTTCTGCCAGGTGCTTGTTGATTTTTCCCTGAAGGATTCCGTCCTTTACGTTTTGCGGTTTTGATGCAACTTTCGGATCTTCTTCCATCTGCTTTGCAAAAATTTCTTTCTGCTCGCTGACGTATTCCGCGGGAACTTCTTCCTTTGTGTTGTACGCAGGAGTGAACGCCGCCAGATGCATGCAGCAATCTTTCGCGAATTCCTTCACTTTGTCATCGGTTGAACCTTTTACAACGGTAACCGCCGCAGTTTTGAAATCCGAGTGAACGTAGATTCCTGCCACGGAATTTTCGGGTACATCGATTACCTTGATTTTTGAAAGCGACATATTTTCACGTGTTCGCGTTGCAAAATCCAGAAGTACGTCGTTAAGTTCCTTATTTGCTTCCGTGTAGCCTTTTGCAAAAACTTCGTCCAGAATTTTTTCTCCGCACGAAATGAATTCTTCGTTTTTTGCAACGAAATCAGTTTCGCAAACCAGTTCTACTACGGCGACTTTGTTTCCGTTCTGCCGGATAAAAATCCGTCCTTCGGAAGTTGCGCGTTCAGCACGTTTTGCCACCGCTGCAAGTCCTTTTTCCTTCAAAAGTTTTACCGCTGCATTAAAGTCACCGTTCGTTTCTACAAGGGCTTTTTTGCAATCCATCATTCCTGCGCCAGTCGTTTCGCGCAAATCTTTTACCATAGCGGCTGTAATATCTGCCATTTAAATGCTCCGAATTTTTTATTTTGTGTAATTGTCCTCGTCCAAAAGTTCGCTTTCACGTTTGTCTGCTTCAGCGTCTTCCTCTTTTGGTTCGGTAGGAGTGTAATTTGAATAATCCACGATTTCTTCGTCTTCTTTTTTGGTAGAAGCGTCGGTGGTAACGTCGTCTTCATCGCCCAAAGTTTCGATGATTTTGAGACCCTGTTCGTTGTCGGCTTCAATTACGGCATTTGCGATAATCGAAGTGAACAAACTGATGGCGCGGATTGCATCGTCGTTACCTGGAATAGGGTAGTCGATTCCTTCCGGATTGCAGTTTGTGTCCACAATGGCGATAATCGGAATTCCCATGCGTCGGGCTTCTGCAACAGCGATTTGTTCCTTGTGCGTGTCGATGATGAAAATCGCTCCGGGGAGTTCTTTCATGTCTTTCATTCCGCCGTAATTTTTCGTGAGCGTTTCTTTTTCTTTAAGATGAGCGGCAACTTCCTTTTTCGTAAGCTTGTCGAAAGTTCCGTCTACTTCCATTTTTTCGATTTTTTTAAGACGAAGAAGTGATTTTTTGATTGTAGTAAAGTTTGTAAGCGTTCCGCCGAGCCAGCGGTTGTTTACGTAATACATTCCGCAGCGTTCTGCTTCTTTTGCGATTGCCTGCTGAGCCTGCTTTTTAGTTCCCACAAAGAGAACTGATTTTCCTGAAGATGCAACTTTTCGTACAACTTCATAACTGTCCTTGATTGCAGTAATGGTTTTCTGCAAATCGATAATGTGAATCCCGTTTCGTTCAGCGAAAATGTACTTTTTCATACGGGGATCCCAACGTTTTACCTGATGTCCGAAATGAACTCCGGATTCAAGCAGACTTTTCATGGTTACAACTGCCATGCGTAACTCCTTCACCGGGAAATCTAAGTTTTACGAATTTCCCACCATGCTTTGTTTCTCGCGGTCAAAAAATGACCCGGATGATTTCGTAACATTGAAAAAACCTACGGTGATGCCAATGTCCGGCAAAAAGGACAAATGCTATATGTCGAATTTGTAATTTTGCTCCTTGAGCATATCATAAAGCTCAAAGATGGGCAACCCCATGACAGAACTCTCCGTTCCTTCGATTTTTTTAATGAAGCATGAGCCGAATCCCTGAATTCTGTACGCGCCGGCTGCTCCGTGCCATTCGCTTGTTTCTACGTAATTTTTTATTTCTTCATCCGACATTGGTGCGAAAGTAACTTTGTTTATGCTTGTCCGCGTAGTCATGTAATGCAGAAATCCGTTAAAAAGCGCAACTCCCGTTACAACTTTGTGAGTTTGTCCCTGAAGGGAAGTGATGAATTTTTGTGCTTCTTCCTGATTTTCTGGTTTGCCCAGGACTTTGTTCTTGTGGATTATAAGTGTATCCGCGGCAAGAATCCAGCTTATTTCCTGATCCGGTGGAATTCTTTTAGCCACTGCATCGACTTTTCGTGCAGCAAGATATTCTGCGGCATCATCTAGTTTTATGTCTTTCGGGATTTTTTCTTCGATGTTTGCAGGATTTACCACAAACGGAATGTTGAGAAATTTCAAAATCTCCTGTCTTCTGGGGGACGAGGATGCTAAAATTATCGGTTCCATGAAGCTTCGTTTTGTAACAATTTCTTCAAAATCCGCCGGAAATCAAACGAAACTCGTTTTGTCCGCCACATTTTAAACAGGAATTGCATCAGTTGAAAATAAAGACGCCGGACATAGAGCCACGGCGCCATTTTGATTTATGAATACTACTCTTTTTTGTCAGAGCTGCTGTCGCCGCTTTGAAGTGATTTTAAAAGCTGAATTGCTTTTGTGCGAACGGGCGTAACGTACTTATAGTTTGTACCGATTTCGGAAATGGACTGAATCATCGGACCTTTGTCTTGTACCGTGGGCGCAAGTTTTTCGTAGGCATTTAAAACTTCCAGCGCTAAAGAACTTGTGGGATTCAGTGCGGCATATCGCTTGTGGATGAATTCAATCATGTTTACCACTTCATCGTTATCGTTAATTCCGATGTTTCCGAGTGAGCGGATTGCAGAAGTAACCACCATGGGTTCCTTGTCCTCCGTGGCAATGGAAACAAGCATGTTTTTGGATTCTTCAGTGGCAATTTCGCCCAAAATATCGCACGCTCTTGCACGAATATCGGGGAAGTTGTTCATGATTCTTCCGTTCGTTCTTGACTGACTTTTTACGCCTTCTCCTGCCAGACGAGAAAGCGAAGAAACCATATCGGGAGAAGTTCTGCCCGCGGCAACCGCATCTTCAAGGTACTGCAAGGCGACCAGCTTATTGTCGTATTCATCCGAAGCGGCGAGCTCTCCAATAATGACGTCTTCCACGTTGCTCAAATATTCGTCTTCAACAGTTTTTTCGCTTTTTGAATTCTGACTTTTTTCTGTCTTCTGCGCAAATGCAACTTGACAAACCAACACGCAGCAAACTCCAGCAACTAGCTTAAATAATTTCATTAGAGATCCTCCTTTAGAATCTTTTTAATTTTAAATTATATTCCATAAAAAATCAAGAAAAATACAACATTTATGGAACGCTAATTTAGTCAGGATTTTTCGGTAAATTCAATTTCCAGCTTCCGTTTACCTTGTTAAAGTTATAGTAAATTATATCAGTTCCGCCTTCAACCTGAACTGCCTTTACGCGAGTTTCGGTTTCGTAGCGAATTTCTTCCACTGAACGATTTGCACGTGACGGAATGAAAACGAATTTGAAGTAATCTTCGATTGTGTTTAATGGAAGTTTTCGCGGAAGCCGATTCGACGCTTTCTGTAAATTCTGCTTGCGCGACCAATAATTTCGGCTTTCATCGTCCAGACACGAAATCCATCCCTTAAAGTCCTGATTTTTCATGTACGTGTCCAAATCTTTTATCATGTTCAGAACTTTCGCTTTGTCGTCGTAAAAAACTTCCTTTGAGACGGAAACATTTGCAGTAGACCGCTCGTATTCCTTGTCGCTTTCGTCCTGTTCTTCTTCGGCGGGGGCGGGAGTCTCTTCTGGAACTTCCTCCACAACAGGCGGTTCTTCCACTTCCTTTACAACAGGTTCGGGTTCAACTTCCTTTTTAACCTCTTCCACCACCGGTTCTGGTTCCGGTTCGACTTTTTTTTCTTCTGCTGCTTTTGGTTCTTCCTTTATTTCTTCAACAACTGGTTCCGTTTTGGTTTCTTCCACCGCAGGGCATTCCGCGATATTTTCCTGAACTTGTGTTTCGGTGGTTTTTCTTGAAGTACAGCTCATCGATGCGACTGCAAAAAGTACAATAAAACTTGCTTTAACGATTTTTCTTTTCATGGGTGCGATTTTAATATGAATAAATGATTTGGTCAAACAATTTTTAACTGATTTTTTGTATTGTCCGGCGAAAAAAAAATCGGTAGAATGACGCAATGAGTACGGCAGTTTTTCCAGGGTCTTTCGATCCACCGACTTTCGGTCACTTGAATGTAATCGAACGTGCAAGCAAAATTTTTGACAAAATCGATGTGATAATTTCCGTTAATCCGGACAAAAAATGTCTTTTCTCTGATAAAGAGCGTTATGAAATGATGGCGGAACTCACGAAAAAATACGAAAATGTGGAAGTTCACATCTGGAACGCGCTGATTTCCGATTATTGCAGAAAAAACGGTGCAAAAATTTTGGTGCGCGGCGTACGAAATGCCATGGATTTTTCCCACGAATTCGATCTTTCGCTCATGAACAAGCATTTGAATCCTGAACTGGAAACGCTTCTTATTCCCACGGAGCAGAAATATTTTTTGGTTCGTTCCAGCAGCATAAAGGAAGCGGCTCAGTTCGGCGGAGATGTCAGCACGATGGTTCCGAAACTTGTAGAACAAAAACTTAAGGAAAAATTTTTCTAGTTTTACAAAATTTGTCGAAGTGTCGAAAAAGTATAGAAATTTTGTTGACAAATTGTTTTGAAAGGATATAATTGTTGACATGAAATAGGAATCTGTAGTAATATCCACTACCGTTATACAGACGACTAAAATTTATAGCGAGGTTATATATTATGGCAGTACCTAGATCGAAAACTTCAAAAGCCGTTACTAAAAGACGACGTAACGTAAATATGCATCTTGATGCACCGAATCTTGTTGCATGCGGTAATTGTGGAAATCTTGTTCTTCAGCATCACGTGTGTAAGAAGTGCGGTTTTTACAAAGGACGTCAGGTTATTACACCGGAAGTTAATGGCTAAATCAGGAGAATAAGATGGACGAATTGTTTGAAAAAATTCAGAAACTGATTGCCGACAAACTGGCAATTACCGATTTGAGCAAGATTACCATGGATGCATCTTTCCGCGGCGATCTTGGTGCAGACAGTCTCGATACATACGAACTTGTTTATGCCATTGAAGAAGAAATGGGAGTAACTATTCCCGATGACAAGGCGAACGAGTTTGAGACTGTAAAAGACGCTTACGATTACATCAAATCGCAGCAGCAGTAAACGGTCAGTTTTGAATTTCTTGAGTAAGGCACAGTTTTTCCGACTGTGCTTTTTTTTATTTTCTTCTGGTAAATCGCTATGGGTTTGAAAGATATTTTTTATTCGGACAAGAAAATTTCCCGCGAACGTAAAAAACTTCTCGACGATTTTTGCAGGAATTTGAATCTTCACTTCAAGGATTATTCGCTTCTGGATCTGGCGTTTCATCATCGCTCCTATTCCAACGAAAACGAAGCGTACCGGATGTACAATAACGAGCGTCTGGAATTTTTGGGCGACAGCGTTCTGGGTCTTGCCACCGCGGCGTTTCTTTACGAAGACATGAAAAATAACAGCGAAGGCGATCTGGCGAAAATCAAGGCGAATGTCGTCAGCGAGCAGTCACTTGCACCTATTGCAGCAGAAAAAATGCACATCGATAAATATCTGATTTTGGGAAAGGGCGAAGAGCGTTCAGGCGGAAGGACAAAAAAGGCGATTCTGGCCGATGCAGTGGAAGCCGTAATCGGTGCGCTGTACATTGATTCGGGATACGAAGCGGCTGAAAAACTCGTGCTGGAAATCATCATTCCTGAAATCCGCAAAGTTCAGAGCGACCACGGAAGCAAAGATTACAAGACGATTTTGCAGGAATATTATCAGAAAAAACACAACAAATGCCCCGGATATTCCCTGGAAAGAACGACCGGTCCCGACCACGACAGAACTTTTTACGTTTCAGTGAAACTGGACGACGTTTCGTACGGACCCGCTGCCGGAAAAAATAAAAAATCCGCGGAACAGGCCGCCGCCGCCGTTGCCTGCAAAGCACTTGGAATCGGCTGATTCGCGGAAAAAAATCACTTAACTGAAAATCGCGGACTTTTCATAAATTTCTCCAGACTTTCTTCCCAGCCGGGAATTCTTATTTTCAGATGCGAAACAATTTTTTCCTTACTGAAAACCGAATATTGCGGTCGTTCTGCCTTAGTGGGGTAGTCGCCGGTTCCGCACGGATTTATTTCGCAGTCGCTTTTTATCCTGCCGTATTTTTTCCCGAATTCATAAATTTTTTGCGCAAAACCGAACCATGTCGTTTCCCCCGAATCCGAAAAATGATAGACGCCGTAAGGAATCGCGGATTTTTTTCCGAAGAGGCTTTTCGCTTTTTCTGAAGTCGAAATTATTTTTACGATTGCCGCTGCCAGGTCTCCTGCAAAAGTCGGAGTTCCCCTCTGGTCTGAAACGACATTTACGCCGTCGTTGTTTTCCATTGCCTTTGTCATGGTGTAAACGAAATTTTTTCCGTCGAATCCGTAGAGCCACGAAGTCCGCAGAATGTAGTACTGCGTCATTTCTTTTTCGATGGCGTCTTCACCCAGCGATTTTGTTTTTCCGTAGACACTCCGCGGATTTTTCGGGTCGTCTTCCCTGTACGGAACTGTGGAATTTCCGTCGAAAACGTAATCGGTGGAAATGTGAATCAGTTTTGCGCCCAGGGAACGCGTGATTCGTGCAATATTCCGCGCGCCGTCGGTGTTTGTCCTTTCCGCTTTTTCCGCTTCGTCTTCCGCCCTGTCTACCGCAGTGTACGCCGAACAATTCACCACCCAGCCGATTTTTTCAGGAACTGTTCCGTTCGTTACGGTGATTCCCGTCCGTTCCGCAGTGGAGCCGTGTCCGTGAGCGAATTTTGCCAGAAGAACCGGATTGCCTACATCGATTTCGCTTCCGCTTCCGATCCACGAAATTTTATTTTCCGAAAGTTGCCGCGCCAGTTCCGAGCCGAGCATTCCCTTGCAGCCGATAATCCAAATCATTTTTCACCGTCCGAATTTTCCTTGAATTTTTTTACGACTTCACGCATGAAATCGCTTTTTCCTTTTTTCATTACGAGAATTTTTCCGTTTTTTGCCACGACGATTAAATTTTCCACGCCGCAAAGTGCAACGGGAGCATCCGAAAAAACGAAATTTCCTGCGCTCTCCACCGAAACCGTATTTTTCGTTTTTTCCGCGAAAAATTTTTCAAAGGAATCCCAGCTGCCCACGTCGTCCCAGGAAAAAGTTGCCTTTACCGCCGCCGCATTTTTCGTCCGTTCAGCAACCGCATTGTCCACCGCGATGGATTTTGCATTTTTGTACGCTTCATCCATGGCATGCCAGTCCGCGATAAAATTTATTCCGTTGATTTTTTGAATTTCAGGCAGCGGTTCGCCGTCGAAAATTTTAAAACTTTCGTACATTTCGCCTTCAAATTTTCTGATTTCGCCCTGAAAAAAATCCGCCGTAAAACCGAACATTCCGCTGTTCCAGCTGTACCGTCCGCTTTCAAAATATTCCTGCGCCGTTTTTGCATCCGGTTTTTCCCTGAAATTTTCGATTTCGTAAACTGAATTTTTTTCCAGTTCCGCGCCGAATTTTATGTAGCCGTAGCCGGTTGACGCTTCGGTGGGGGGAATGGCAAAGCAGACGAATTTTCCTTTCTGCGCGAAAGTTGCTGCCTTCCTGCAATCCGCCGTAAATTTTTCCGCGGGGAAAATCACGTGGTCGCTTGCCAGAACAAGAATCGTCCGTTCGCCGCCGAATTTTTCCAGGAACTTGCACGACAGAAGAAGCGGTGCGCAGGTGTGCCGCGGAAAAGGTTCTGCAATGACAAAAAGATCGTTTTGAATTTTTTCACGGAATTTTCCGCCTGAATTTTCCGCCAGTTCTGCAACCTGTTCCGTAAGCGTCGGGCAAATTTCTTTCCGCGTAACGATTAAAATTTTTCCGCTTAGATTTAAGTCCAGCGCACGTTTCACCGCCGACTGCAGAAACGAAATTCCGTCGTCCGCCGATAAAAACTGCTTGGGAAATTCCGCTTTCGATGCAGGCCAGAGCCGCTCACCGAATCCGCCCGCAAGAATTACTGCATCAGAAAAATTGCCGCCGTCCATTAAAAAAGTCCTCCGATGAATTATGATTGTGAATTTTCCATTTTCGCAAAAAAGTACGAACAGAAAGTCTTGATTCTGTTCATGAATGAAGTGTCGATTCTTTCACGCAGAAAAAAAACGCTGGGTGCCTTTACCGCGCCGATTCCGTAAAGAATCCATCTGTCGCCGTCGCGGAAAATTACGATCAGCGATTTCATGTTTTCCTCTGAAACGCAGTCGAATTTGTCGTAGTAGCGCAGCGTGGAAAGATTCGTGGATTCGTAAAGATAATAATCCGCGCCTTTTTCCGAAATGATTTTCATGTTCACCAGACCGAACGGTTTCATTTCAAAATCCGCCAGAACCGTTTCAGTTCCGCCGTTTTTTTCCGACGATTTTATTTCCGCCGATGAATACAAATCGTACCATGCTTCCGCGCGTTCAGAATAATACGGAATTCCTGCGTACGACGGAATGTCCATTACAAGCGATGCAAATTCGTCCGGAAGATTTTCGTTTCCTTCGTACGGATATGCCTTGATGACTTCCGCGAAATATGCAGGCTTTAAATTCGACACGATTTTTTTCACGGATTTTACGCCCGCGTTGTCCGATTCGACGCACATTTTTTTGTACGAGCCCGTGTTTTTTATGACGGTTTCGCCCCGTGAAATTTTCTGAATGTCGCTTTTATCAAGATTTGAATTAAAAACGCTTTCCGCAAAAACTGCTGCTGCCGAAATTAAAACCGACGCAACGACGAATTTCCTGACGATAAAAATTTTTTTCAAAATCATTCTCCAAAGACGAGATAATCCGCAAAATGAACGGGATAAAATTTCTTCAAGAAATTAAGGCGTCAAAAGCGGACTTCAGTATATTAAAAAAAAATTTTTTCTACAAGTTACGCGAATTTCGTTTTCCGCGGAAAATGCGCAAAAAAGGAAATTCGGTTTTGTTGAAGAAAAATTTGTTTTTGTATAGAATCACGCAATTATGAATATGGAAGCATTTGTTTTGGGTTGCGGAGGAATGATGCCGCTTCCTTACCGTCACCTGACTTCGGTTCTGCTCCGGCGAGACGGAAATTTATTTCTGTTCGACTGCGGAGAAGGCACTCAGGTTTCGCTCCGGCGGCTGAACCTCAAATGGAAAAAAATCGATGCAATTTTCGTTTCACATACTCACGCAGACCACGTTACGGGACTTCCGGGACTTTTAATGCTTTCGTCGCAGGTTGACAGAACCCAGCCGCTTTATATTTTCGGACCGCCAAAAATCGCCGAATACATCGAAACGAGCCGTAAAGTTCTGGACATGTACATAAATTATCCCATCGTCGTAAAGGAAATTTCCGCTCCATGCGTCGTTTATCGCGGTGAAGGATTTTCTGTCCGCGCATTTCCCCTTGAGCACACAAAAACCTGCGTCGGTTACACTCTTGAAGAAGAAGACCGGCCCGGCGAATTTAATCCCGATGAAGCGCTCCGTCTGAAAATTCCGAAAGGTCCTTTGTGGGGAAAACTTCAGAAAGGCGAAACTGTCCTGAATCAGGATGGCGAAGAAATTCAGAGCGAAAAAGTTGTGGGCAGAAGCCGCCGCGGAAGAAAATTCAGTTTCGTTACCGACACGCTTTATCTTCCTTCCGTGGCGAAAGAAGTGCAGGGCAGCGACCTTCTGATTTGCGAAGGAATGTTTGCAACGGATTTTGCCGACCAGGCGAAGGAAAAAAAACACATGACGTCGGTTCAGGCTGCAACAATCGCACGGGATGCAGACGCAAAAAAAATGGCACTGATTCATTACAGCCCGCGCTACAGCGACCGCGAACTGGAAACGCTTTTAAAACAGGCTCAGGAAATTTTCGCGGAAACATGCCTTACGAAAGACCGGATGAAATTCGAGATTCCTTATGCCGAATGAAGTGGAAATCGTTTCGCTCTGCAAATCCTACGGAAAAAAAATTGCCTGCGACGGAATAAATTTTTCTGCGGAAAAAAATTCCATCACGGGAATTTTAGGAAAAAACGGCGCGGGAAAATCGACGCTTTTAAAATCTTTGTGCGGCATTCATTATCCGTCGTCCGGAACCGTAAAAATCGGCGGAAATTCGGATTTTAACGTAATCAGAAAAAAAGTTGCATTCGTGCCGGAAATTCCTCAGCTGGACATGCGCCTCACCGTAAAGGAAACGCTTTTTTTTGAAGCGGAAATTTCCTGCGTGCCGGCGGAAAAAATTCCGTGCGTCGTGGAAAATGCAGTTTCCGTCTGCGGACTTGAAAAATTTTTTTTCGCGAAAATAAATTCCCTTTCAAGAGGATTCAGGCAGCGGACAAGTCTGGCGAAAGCGCTCTGCAAAAATCCTGAAGTTCTTGTGCTGGACGAATTTTCTGCCGGACTCGATCCCGAACAAATTTCGATTTTTCGCGGCGAACTGAAAAAAATTTCAAAATCATCCACGGTCATTTTTTCAACGCATCGAGTGGAAGACGCGTCATCGCTGTGCAGAAAAATTTATTTTTTATGCGGCGGAAAAATTTGCGCGGAAGGAAGTGAAGGCGAAATTTTAAAATCATCGTCGTGCAGAAATCTGGAAGAAGCGTTCATAAAAATTTGCGGAGAAAAAAAGTGAAATCGATTTTAAAAAGATATTTTTTTTGCATGAAAACGAATCCGTTTTTTTTGTGCGCATCGTTTTTTTTCGTGGCGTTCGTTGTCCTTGATTTTTTTGTTTTCAGCCGTTTTTTCGATTTAAAAAATTCCACTGACCTCCGCGATTTTTTTTCTGCGTTTCCTCCTGCATCAATTCTGTTTCTTCCCCTTGCTGCATCGTCGGTAAAAATCCGCGGCGAAGAAAATTTTCCCGTCAGACCGATTTTTTTTCCCCTGCCGAAATTTTCGTGCATTTTTTTTGCCTGCATTTTCGTTTCGCTCCTGACGGCTTTCGTTCCGTTGTGCGTTTTGTTTTTCGGCGACCTGGAAGCGGGTTCTTTTTTTTCAGGATTCGCGGGAATCGTACTGTATTTTTTTTCCGCATCAAATTTCACCGTCATGATTTTTTCGCTTTTTGATTCTGCGGGCGTTTCGTTTTTCGTTTCGGCTGCATTTCTTGCGGTTTCGTGTTCAGTTCATTTTCTTCCGTTTTTTTTCCGTTCAGGCGCAGTTCAGTCCGCGGCGGATTTTTTTTCCTTTGCCAGGCGATTCGATTCTTTTTCAAAAGGAATTTTTTCGACAAAGGATTTTTCGTTTTTCGTCCTGTCGGGAATTTTTTTCTACGCGATTTCGGCGTTTCGTATGGAAAAAATCCGCGGAAATTATTCACCGTACTTTTTTAAAATCCGGCG
>CAZACA010000021.1:0-18056 GCA_964483515.1 uncultured Treponema sp. | reverse complement strand
TTAATTTTTTTTTAAACGGAATACATTCAATAAAAAAAATTATACGGAAAATTTTGTACGCTGAATTTTTTTGTTAAAACGAAAATTTTTTTTGAAACGAAATTCATTCGGCAAAGAAAATTGTACGGAAATTTTTGTGCGGCGATTTTTTTGTCAAAGCGAATTTTTTTTTAAAACGGAATTCGTTCAGCGAAAAATCGGTGGAAACGGGGGCGCTAATTTTTTTTAGAAATTTTCCGATAGTATGGTATACTTGTTTCTAAATTCATCAGGAACGGAGTTTATCCGGGATTTTCCCGCCAAAGTGAGGTGCATGAATGTATAAGACTAAGAAAAAAGCGTTGATGATTTTATCCGGAGCCGTTCTTTTGGTTGTTTTGGGATTTTTCGTTTCGAGCGTTTCGTCCGTAATGTTTTCGCGGAGTGCAGTCGTTTTTTTTCCGATTTTGACTTCGTTCGTGGTGTTCGCGGTGATTTTCGTTCTGGTTTCGCGCACCCGTGACGGAATTCTGGAATTTTTCAGGCGGAAAGATCTTTTTACGAAGGAAACCGGAATTCTGAACGAATTTCTGGAGCGGATCCGGTTTTGTTATTCGCTGGACGATTTTTACGATGCAATTTCTTCGGTGCTGGAAATTAAAGGCGACTGTTCCGTGCTTTTCATCGACAAGGAAAAAGATTACGTTCTTTACAACAGTCCCAACCGGCTTTCATGCTCAAAATCGGTGATGGATACTCTGGCGCTGAATTATCACGAAGACTGGGCGGAAGGATATTTTTTTATGGGCGAAGAATTCGGCGTAGTGACGAAGCAGCGTCAGTCCCGCGGATTCATTTTGTCCCACGCAAAAATGCATCTGTACGTTTTCTGCCGTTACACGAAATTATTCGATTCGGAAATTTACAGGCAGCTTTACGATGAATTCGTACGATTTCAGCAGCGCGCAAAAACCATCAGCAATCTTTCGGAAATTTCTTCGCTTTCCCGCGAATGGAAGCAGCTTGCAGACACGCAGAAATCTTTCCTTCCGCTGAATATGCCGAAAATCGCGAAACTTTCCGTAGCCGCTTATTATCGTCCGCTGGTAAACGTTTCGGGCGACTATTATTCGGTTCTGCCGATTACTCCGACGAAAACGCTTTTAATGCTGGGCGACGTTTCGGGAAAAGGTCTGGCTGCCGGTCTGGTCATGGGTCTGGTGATGAATACCGTAAAAATTCTGGGTGACAAGGAAAATCTTCCTGCCATGATAAAAGCCGTGGATAAAGCCATTAAAGGCATGAAATTGCAGGACAAATATACGGTTCTTTTCATCGGAATCGTGGACACGGAAAAAATGACCATTCGTTACGTGAACGCTTCCATGTCCGATCCGCTGATTATTACGAATTCTCCGTCGGGCTACAGAATCAGGCCGCTTACGTCGAACTGTTCCGTGGTGGGAATCATTGACATTGACGACGTGGATGTTGCCGAACAGAAACTTTTCCGCGACGACGTGATTTTGATGGCATCGGATGGCGTTTCGGAAGTAATGAACGAAGAGGGCGTAGAACTGGGCGACACTCAGCTTTATGAAAGTACGATTAAAAAAAGTGCAGCAAAAACTCCAAAGGAATTCATCGACGATGTGGTGAATTTGATTATGGATTACAACGGCGGAAAAAAACTTCGGGACGACGTTACCATGCTCGTGGCGAAAGTTGGGAGGTAGATTATGTTTTTTGCGTTTATAAATTTTTGTATCGGTCTGATTTTAGTCTACAGCTCTTTTTCGGTGGACAGAAATAATCACGGAAATGCAAGCAACGGAAGCCTGGTGAATCTTCTGCTTTTTCTGGCGGTGATTTTTTTTGCCATGGGCGGAACAATTGCACTTTGCGTAAAGGAATATTTTCAGTTTGCGCTTTTTGCAGGCAGAATTTCCTACATGCTCATGGGCTGGTTTTCGGTTTTGTGCTGCAATTATCTTCTGCTTTTTCCGAATTACAGACGCGGAAAACTCATGTCCGTCATGCAGGCCGTCTGGTTCGTTTTTGCGGCGTACATAATTTTTGTTGCACCGAATGCATTCAGCACCGTTTCGCTTCAGAACCGCGGACTGAAAATCACTTCGGGAATAATGTTTAAAGGCAGCCTGAGCCGGGCGATTCCGTGTACGTGGCTGGAATTTTTTAACGTTTTCTACGGAATCATCCTGCCGTTTTTCTGCGTAATCATGAGCCTTGTGCGCGCGGAAAATGTGGACTCAAAACTTCTGCGGCAAAACATGGTACAGAATGCGCTGGGCGTGGTGATTTCGTGCTTTCTGTGCGTTTACATTTCAAAAGGTTCGCGGATGCAGCCGGCACTGTCGAATTTTATGGCGGTTTCGTTCATCGCGGAAATTTATTTTTTCGTTCGTGCCAATGTAAATTACGAAATCGTGGATGCACGCGCTTTTTTCACGGGAGTCCTGCGATTTTTAGTTCTGTTCGTGCTTCCGCTTGTGGTGATTTGCGCCGGATACGTTCTGTTCGTTCCGCTGGCAGAAAAATCTCCGCTGATTTTTAAACTGATTTTTTACGTTTTTATTGTTGCAGTAATTTCGCTGGAATTGCTTTTTCAGTACAAATTCCGCGACGCAAAACTTTTCCGCAGAAAAAAATATTCCGCTGATTTTGAAAAGGACATCGTTTCCATCGATTTTTCACGGGAATCCGCGGAAATTACAAAAAGCGTCTTTGAAATTTTCAACAAATACGTGGAATCGTCTTCCATGCGGATTTTAATCGATGACGGCGTGGGCTCCATGACGACGGTTTACGCTTCTGACGGCAACGAAACGCTTTCAATTCCCATCAACCAGACGATTCTGGATTCGCTCCTGAACAACCACAATCAGATTATTTTCCGCGAAGACATCGATTCGTCATCGTCCATGGTGCAGATTAAGGGCGGACTCACGGAACTTCTGGACAAAACTTCTTCCGATGCCATGATTATGCTGAACGAAGGCCGGCAGTTCATCGGATTCATATGCCTGGGCAAAAAACTTTCGGGCAACATTTATTCTGAATACGACATGGAAGTTTTCAATAAATTTTATTCAAATCTGTTTGTAATCGGTTATTACGTAAAAAACATCATGAACGAAGCCGTCGTGGGAACGGTTAACCGCGAAATCAGGATGTCGGGTCAGATTATTACGTCAATTCAGGAAAACATGGATCTGATGAAAAGCAAAAAAGTTGACGTGGGCTACCTGATGACTCCTGCGCGAAGTATCGGCGGCGAATTCGTGGACATGATCCGCTTGACTGACACGCGTCACATTTTTGTAATCGGCGCACTCAGCGGAAAAGGAATTGCAGCGTCCATGGGAATGGTCATCCTGAAGTCGATTATCCGCACGTTCCTTTCGGAAACAACTGATTTTAAACTTCTGGTGGCGAAGGTAAACGATTTTATCCGCGAAAGTCTTCCGAAGGGAACTTTTTTTGCAGGAACTTTCGGGCTTCTGGATTTCAGCACGAACACGATGTATTACATCAACTGTGGAATTCCGGCGATTTTCGTTTACACAAAAGCGTACAATAACGTCATTGAAGTTCAGGGCGAAGGACACATTCTGGGATTCGTAAAGGATGTAGCGCCGTATTTAAAGGTCAAAAAAGTTAATCTGGCGGAAGGCGACATCGTAATGATTACCACCGACGGAATGCTGGACACGAAATCTCTGCGCGGAGACATTTTCGGCAAAACGCGGACGCAAAACGCACTCATGGAAAATTCAAATTATCCTGCGACAAAAATGGCAAAATTCGCTTACGACGCTCTGGTTGAATTCACTTCAAAGGAACTTGAAAACGACGTAACGATTCTTGTAATGAAGTATTTGGGCAATCAGGCCTAGGAGTTTTTATGGATCAACTTACACTAAGGGAAAAAGTGGGCGTAAATTATATGCTTTTGGAACTGAACGGCGCGGTGAATTCCTACACGGTAACCGAATTGCAGGAAAAAGTGCTCGGTTACATCGTGGACACGAATGTCGTGCTTGACATGGAGCAGGTTTCGCAGCTCGATTCGTCGGGGGTGGGCGCGGTGATTGCGGGGCATAACGACGGCGAAGAAAATTCTACGCGGCTTTTTATCCTGAATCCGTCGGAATCCGTAAAACGCTCCCTTGACAGAACGGGCTTTATGGACAAATTCAACGTGATTCATTCCGTTACCGAGGTTTCCGATGACTAAAAAATCAGTCGTTTTTTTTGCGGTGGCTGCATCCGTTTCGATTTTTTTCTGCGGATGTCTTGAAAAATCCTACGCGCAGGAAAAATCAAAATCCGTGCAGAAAATTCCTTCCGCCGAAGAACAGAAACTTGATGCGGTTTTAAGCGGAATGTCGCAGCGTGCAAAAAGCGAAATTTCCGTGAACGAATCCAACAAAGACGAATTTCTCGCGGAACTTTTTGCAATTTTAAACGAAGAAAAATCGTTTTCCGCGGAAGACAAAAGCCTTTTTTTTCTGATTGATAAAAAACACACGGTTTCGTCGTCTTATGCGCCAAAAAATATGGTTTCGCTGGACAACAACAAAAATTTCGACGTGAACAAAAGCGGAATGTCCCTTCGTCCCGAAAGTTACGATGCGCTTGTGGAAATGTCGCGTGCGGCGCTTGCAGACGGAATTAAACTTTTGGTGAGTTCAGCGTACCGTTCTTATGCCTATCAGGAGCGGCTTTTTAATTATTGGGTGAGCGTGGACGGCCTGGCTGAAGCAGAACGGGAAAGTGCGCGGGCAGGAACGAGTCAGCATCAGCTGGGAACTGCGGCGGATTTCGGTTCCATCAGCGACGATTTTGACGAAACGCAGATGGGCAGATGGATGTACAAAAACGCGTGGAAATTCGGATGGTCGCTTTCGTTTCCAAAAGGCTACGAAGACGTAACTGGTTTCCGCTGGGAATGCTGGCACTTCCGCTACATCGGAAAAAACGCGTGTAAATTTCAGGCGAAATGGTTCGGAAACGTTCAGCAGTATATGTTTGAATTTCTGGACGCGTGGAAAAACAGCTGATTTTTTTTAACCGGCGAAATTCGGCTGAGTGAAATTTAAATTCAGTCCGAGTTCCGCCGAAATTTGTTCCGCAGAAAAAAATTGTATCGCGCGGATTCCTAAATTTCTGGCGGCAAGACAGTTTTCTTCACGGTCATCGATGAAAATTGCGTCTTTTGGTTCGGTTTCTTCCGCCGCTAAAATAATTTTCCAGAATTTTTCGTCCGGCTTTGAAACGCCCATGAAGCAGGAACTGTAAGTCTGATGAAAAATCGCATAGTCCCCCCGTTCCAGATGATTTGCGTAGTGCGCGGAAATTGTATTCGTTCCGCAGACGACCCTGTTTCCGTTTTTTTTCAGATGCTCCACGATTTTTACGGTTTTTTCGTTGCGAACCGGATGAAAAAGCCAGTGAAACCAGTCCGTTTCGATTTTTTTGCCGCTTCGTCTGGAAAATTCCGCCCAGAATTCCTTTGTGTCGATGATTCCGTCGGAACACGATTGCATTAAATCCATGCGCGACAGAAAATTTTCGCTTTTTTCGTCCGGCTGAACGATTTTTTTGAATTCGTCCATGGAAACGTCCAGAACTTCCGATAATTTTTTATCTAAAACGGCTGTTGTTGTTACTACGCCGCCCATGTCAAAAATGTAAAGCATTTTTCCTCCGAAAAATTTTTCAGTCAGGCAAGAAATTTTTTCAGTTCGGAAAATTCGTTCAGCTTTTCAACGTAATTCCGCGCCTTTCCGAATCCGTAGGCTGCCCAGAAAAACGGAATTCCCGCCTGATTGCACGAATCTGCATCGCCCTGCGTGTCGCCGATGTAAACCGCTGAAGAAATTCCGTTCCGCGACATTAAAAGCTGAATGTTTTCCGCTTTTTCCTTGCCCGTTCTGCCGAAACACTCGAAATCCTTTATGCAGTCATGCAGGCCTGTTTTTTCGACTGTGAGTTCGATGTAGCCGCTCTGACAGTTGCTTACGATGTAGAAATTTTGCCGCGGAGTGAGTTCGCGGATTGTTTCGATTACGCCCGGATAAGTTATGTCGATTTCGTTTTTTTTCAGCGCAATCTGTTCCTCCGTGCAGCAGTTCATCAGAAGTTTCTGCCGCTGACAGACGGAAAGTTCAGGCCACAAATCTTCCGCGATTTTATCCATCGGTTTGCCGAATTCAGCCTGAAGAATCTGCGCGTTTACTTTTTTTGCGCCGGTTTCCGATTCAGCGATTGCCTTGTTCCACGCCACCGAAACGATTCCCGTGGTGTTCCAGATTGTTCCGTCGATGTCAAGAATTATTGCCGCATAATTGTGTTTGGTCATGGCGAAAATATAGCACGATTGAAAAAATAAAAAAAGTCGATTTTTTTTTTCGGCGGAATTCGGAAAATCGGAAAAATAGGACAAAAGTTGTAACGTTTCCATAAAAAATGGTATTTTTTTCTTTTTTTTTCTTGCAAGTTAGAAATTTTGGGATATAATGGCGATTAACTTAAAAAAAGGTATTTATGCATTTACTAATGAAGGAGGCATTTGCATGAAAAAGTTGATCGCCACCGTACTCGGTGTAGCAGTAGTTGCAGGAACATTCATTTCCTGCTCGCAGAAAAGTAGTTCATCAGCAAAAACAACTGGTGGAAAAGTATTGAACATCGCCGTATGGAATGACGAATTTGTAGCGCGCTTTGAAAAATATTACAAATCAAAGCTTCCTGCTGACGTAAAAGTAAATTTCGTTCAGACACCGAACCAGGACAATGCTTATCAGAACAAACTTGATGAATTGTTGCCTGGTAACGCTTCAGCCGCTGCCGATGACAAAATCGACATTTTCCTGGTAGAAGCCGACTATGCGCTGAAGTATGTTGATACTCCCTACACGCTGGATGTTAAAAAAGATATCGGAATTACGGATGCACAGCTTGCAAATCAGTTCAAATATACAAAAGATATTATGACTGACTCAAACGGAAACCTTAAAGGCGTTTCATGGCAAGGTTGTCCTGCCGGATTCATCTATCGCCGATCAATCGCTAAGGCAGTTCTGGGAACGGATGACCCGGTAGAAGTTCAGAATGCACTCAGCAACTGGGACAAATTCGATGACGTTGCAGCAAAAGCAAAGGCAAAAGGCTACTTTATGCTTTCCGGATTCGATGATGCATTCCGCGTATTCTCTGACAACGTAACCACAAAATGGGTTGTAGGAAACAAAATCAAGGTTGATCCGCAGATTCAGCGATGGATTGACATGACAAAAACTTACACTGACAAGGGATACAACAACAAAGCGAACCTCTGGTCTGCTGAAAGCTTCCAGGGCGCAAAGAAAGACGGAAAAGTATTCGGATACTTCGGACCTGCATGGTTCCTGGATTTCTGTCTGGCACCGAACACATTGGATGATCCTGCAAAAGGAAACGTAGTAGGAAACGGTTCTTATGGTGACTGGGCATTCTGTCTTGGACCACAGGGCTTCTCCTGGGGCGGAACATGGATTTGCGGTGCTGCCGGTTCAGATAACGTAGACCTGATTAAAGACATTATGCTTACGCTTACCTGCGACAAAGAAACCATGGTTCGAATTGCAAAAGAAATGGGCGACTTCACCAACAACGAACCTGCTATGCGCGAAGTTGCAAACTCTGATTATCAGAACCCGTTCTTGGGCGGACAGAACCACATGGCTGTATTCATCGATTCAGCGGCTTCTATCGACAAGAGCAACATTTCTATGTACGACCAGGGAATGACCGAAAAAATCCAGTCTGCATTCTCAGATTACTTCAACGGAAAAGTAACCGAAGATCAGGCATGGGAAAACTTCTACACGTCAGTTATCGAACTTTATCCTAACTTGACAAGATAGTTTTTTTAACCACGGGGTTTTTGCCCTGTGGTTTCCCATTCATGATGTCGTTTTTTATAGCGGCATTTTTTTTTATCTTTTTTCTAATGAATCGGAATACATTCGTTATGATTTCGCCAACGTGTCGCGAATTTTTTTGAGAGGATACATAATGCAAAATACAAAGAAAAAGCATACGATTCAGTACGACAACTGGGGTTATGCTTTCATCGCACCGTTTTTTGTCATCTACATTATTTTTTCACTTATTCCGCTTTTAAGTACTTTCAGATACAGTCTGTACGAGTACTACCGCGTGGGATTGAATACAATCGGTCCGAATTTCATCGGTCTGGAAAATTTCAAGAACGTTTTTTCCGCCAATGACAGTTTGGGAAAATATTTTCTGAACACGCTGATTATGTGGGTAATGGGATTCGTTCCGCAGATTATCGTTTCGCTGATGCTTGCAGTCTGGTTCACCAACACGGAACTGAATTTGAAAGCGCAGGGATTTTTCAAAACCGTAATCTACCTTCCGAATTTGATTATGGCGGCAACATTCGCCATGCTTTTTTTCAACCTGTTTTCGCCAAACGGTCCGGTAAACGGAATTCTTCGCGGAATTGCAGCGAATTCAGGAGTTGACCCGAAAGATTTCGAACCGATTCGATTTTTCACTTCAACTGCATGGACGCGCGCTCTTGTTGCAACCATGAACTTTTTGATGTGGTACGGAAACACGACGATTCTTTTGATGGCAGGTGTTATGGGAATCGACAACAGTTTGTTTGAAGCAGCACGAATCGACGGAGCAACGCCTTCGCAAGTTTTCTTTAAGATTACCATGCCGCTTCTTTTGCCGATTTTTGTTTACGTTTTCATCACTTCGCTTATCGGTGGTATCCAGATGTTCGATGTTCCGCAGATTTTGACAAACGGCGCAGGTGGACCAAACCGAACGACCATGACGATTATCATGAAGTTGAATGCGCATCTTCAGAGCAAAAACTATGGACCTGCAGGCGCGATTTCGGTGCTTCTGTTTGTAGTAACGGGCGTTTTGAGCGGAATCGTTTACAAATCGACCATGAGCAAGTACCAGAACAAGAGATAGGAGCGAAATATGGAAAAGTTGCACAGTCAGGCAAAAATGATTGGTGTTCGCAGGACTATCTGCTATATAGTTCTGATTCTTTTATCGGTGCTTTCGTTGTTTCCGTTTTACATCATGATAATCAACTCTACGCGGGCGCATCCGCAAATTCAGAGCGGATTTTCGATTATTCCGGGAAATCAACTTTGGCTTCACATCAAGCAGTTTATAAAAACGGAGCGATGGTTCGACATAATCAACGGTCAGCAGGTTGAACGCAAAGTCTACGGAACTTCATATCCGATTTTCCGCGGATTGCGAAACAGTCTGTTTATTGCGGTGCTTTGTGCTGCGGTAACAACTTACTTTTCGGCGATGACTGCCTACGGAATTTACATGTACAACTTCAAGGGAAAGAAGGGCGCATTTAAATTTATCATGGCGGTTATGATGGTGCCCACGCAGGTTTCCACCCTCGGTTTCTTGCAGCTCATCACCAAAATGGGACTGATGAACAGTTACGTTCCGCTCATCGTGCCATCCATTGCCGCACCGGTGGTTTTCTTTTATATGTATCAGTCCATGGAAGCGACGTTACCATATTCGATTGTGGAAGCGGCGCGCGTCGACGGAAGCAATGAATTCTACACGTTCAATGCCATCGTCGTGCCCATGTTAAAACCGGCGTTTGCAGTTCAGGCAATTTTCTCGTTCGTAACTTCATGGAACAATTACTTCATTCCGGCGTTAGTTATCAGCGACAAAAAATTGTGGACTGTCCCCATCGTAATCGCCAATGCCCGAAGTGCCGACTACATGATGTTCGACCTGGGTGTAAACTACACGCTCATGACGGCTGCAATTTTGCCGTTGATTGTAATTTACTTCTTCCTGTCACGATTCATCATCGGCGGAGTAACGGCTGGCGGAGTTAAAGAGTAGCATCAGTAAAAAATATATGACCCGCGAAAAAAGCGGGTCTTTTTCTTGACTATAATATAATTATATGCTTATATATTCACATGATTAACAGCGAAAACGAAAATCTGCTTTGCCGACTTTCGGAACTTTTCAAAATTTTCGGCGATTCTACCCGCGTAAAAATTCTTTTTTCACTTTTAGGCGGCGAAATGAACGTCACGGAAATTTCGGAAAATCTTGAAATGACGCAACCGGCCGTCAGTCAGCAGCTCAGGCTTTTAAAAACCAGCGGACTTGTAAAATTCCGTCGGGAAGGAAAATCTGTGTTCTATTTTCTGGCGGATGACCACGTAAGAATTATTTTAAACATCGGAATCGAGCACCTGAACGAAGGCGCGCAAACGGAGGCTTTATGAAAAACGAATCGAATTGTCCATGCTGCGAAGAAAACGACGAAGAATTTTCTCCCGCAAAACTTGTGGTTTCCCTTGTATTTTTTTTGCTGGCGATTTTTACCGAAAAAATTTTCGCACAAAAAATTCCTTTGCCTGCTGAAATTTTCCGCGGATTGTCGCTGGCGTTTTACTGCGTGTCGTATCTGCTTTCGGGATTCGGCGTGCTGAAGGAAGCGGTGGAAAATCTTTTAAAAGGCAGATGCTTCAACGAAGAATTTTTGATGGCACTGGCAACGGTGGGCGCAATCTGCATCGGCGAATATTCTGAAGCGGTTGCCGTCATGCTTCTTTTTGAAACGGGCGAATTTCTGGAAGAAAAGGCGTCGGAAAAAACAAAAAAATCCATTTCAACGCTCATGGACATCCGGCCAGATTCTGCGCGTGCAGTTCGTGACGGAAAAGAAATCGTGCTTCCTCCTGAACAGGTGAAAATCGGCGAAAAAATTCTTGTGCGGCCCGGCGAACGGATTCCTCTCGACGGAAAAATCGTCCTGGGAAAAACCATGGTGAACACGGTGGCGCTTACCGGCGAAAGCGTTCCGCGGGAAGTTTCGGAAGGGGATTCGGTTTTGTCCGGATTTGTGAACGAAAGCGGCGTCATCGAAATTATCGTGGAAAAAGAATTCGGCGAAAGTACCGTGGCGCGAATCATCGAAATGGCGGAATCGGCGCAGGAAAAAAAGGCCCACGCAGAAAAATTCATTACGCGGTTTGCAAAAATTTACACTCCCCTTGTCTGCCTTTTTGCGGTGGCGGTGGCGGTTCTTCCTCCCGTTATTTTTGGCGGCGGATTCAAAACGTGGATTTATCGTGCGCTGGAAATTCTTGTAGTTTCGTGCCCGTGCGCCCTGGTGATTTCGGTTCCGCTGAGTTTTTTTTCGGGAATCGGTCTGGCGTCCAGAAACGGAATTCTCATCAAAGGTTCGGCGTACATCGAATCGCTTTCAAAAACAGGTGTTGCGGTTTTCGACAAAACCGGTACGCTGACAAAAGGCGTTTTTGAAGTAACGAGCGTTATTCCCGCGGAAAATTCGGTTTCAAAAGACGAACTTGCGGCAATCGTTACTCACGCGGAATTTCATTCGTCCCATCCGATTTCAAAATCGCTGAAAAAATTTCATCAGTGCGAAAAATGCGGACAAATTTCGGTGGAAGCGGCGGAAGAAATTTCGGGTCACGGAATAAAATGCATTCTGGACGGAAGCGAAATTCTTGCCGGCAACGAAAAACTTATGCGGCGCGAAAATGTTTCGGGATTTGCTCCTCAGGAAAATTCGGGGGCGGGTACGGTGGTTTACGTGGCGCGGAACAAAAAATTTCTGGGCGAAATCGTAATCAGCGACGTTCCGAAGGAAAATTCGGCTGCGGCGGTAAAAAAACTGCACGATCTGGGCGTAAAAAAGGTTGTTATGCTTACCGGCGACAACGAACGGACGGCAAAATCCGTGGCGGCGCAACTTTCGCTGGATGAATTTCACGCGGAACTTTTACCGCAGGACAAGGTTTTGCGCATGGAAGAAATCATCGCATCGAACAAAAAAAATCAGGGCGAAAAAAGCGTAATTTTTACGGGCGACGGAATCAACGATTCACCGGTTCTGGCACGAAGCGACGTGGGCATTTCCATGGGAAATTTGGGCAGCGACGCGGCAATCGAAGCAAGCGACGTGGTAATCATGGACGACAATCTGGAAAAAATTCCCCTTGCCATAAAAATTTGCCGGAAAACTCTGCGCAACGTAAAAGAAAACATCAGTTTTTCCCTTTCCGTGAAAATTCTGGTGCTGATTCTGTGCGCTTCCGGCGTGGCGAATATGTGGGCGGCGGTTTTTTCCGATGTGGGCGTCTGCATGCTTGCAATTCTGAATTCCCTCAGGCTTTTCCGCGTGAAAAAAATCTGACGTTGAGAAGAAATTTGCGTTCGGCTATAATCGCGCCATGATTCAACTGGTAGCGTTTTTGGGAAATTATGGCAGGGAGTACGCGGCGACCCGACACAATGCAGCGTGGATTTTTGAGTCGTCGCTTCCTTTTGCGGCGAAAATTCCGTATCAATCGAAATTTAAGGCGGAATTTGCATCGATGGATTCGGCGGAATTTTTTTCCTGGCTGAAAGAATCAAATCTTCTGGCTGAAAATTTCCAGATTCCGCATGAACAAAAAAAAATTTTCTTTTCAAAACCGCAGACGTACATGAATTTAAGCGGCGAAGCGATTTTTCAGGCGGCAAAATTTTACAAAATTCCGGCGGAAGAAATTTTAATCGTGCATGACGAAATCGAACTTCCGCTGGGAACGCTGAGTTTAAAATTCGGCGGCGGACTGGGCGGACACAACGGGCTTCGTTCGGCGAAAGAAAATTTGGGCACGGCGGATTTTTTCAGGCTGCGGTTCGGCGTGGGAAAACCTGCGGACAAAAATGTGGCGGACTACGTTCTGGGCGAATTTTCCGCGGATGAACGGATTGCGCTTTCCCAGGTTTTCAGCACGGCACAAATTTTGTTTGCAAAAATTCTCTGTTCCCGCGACGCAAAAAATTTAATCGGCGAATGGGGCAAAAAAAAAGTCATTCCGGAGGCAAAAAAATGAACGATTCGGAAGCGACAAAAAAAATCGGCGGAATTTCGGCGGATTCGGCTGCGTTCAACCGGCTTTGCGAACTCACGGAATTTTTGCGCGGAGAAAACGGCTGCCCGTGGGACAAAGTGCAGAATCCGTTTACGCTCCGGGAAACGCTCATCGAAGAAATTTTTGAAGTGGTGGACGCAATTTCGGAAAAAAATCCCGCGCACGCAAAAGAAGAACTGGGCGACGCTTTTTTTAACCTGATTTTTATTTCGCAATGTTACGCGGACGAAAAAAAATTCACTCTGGCGGAAATTTTCGACGGAATCACTGAAAAACTTGTGCGCCGTCATCCTCACGTTTTTGGTTCAGCGGAAAATTCTGCGGAAATTCCTTCGTCGCCTGATGAAGTGAAAAAAATTTGGGAAAAAATCAAGCAGAATGCGGAAGGTCGTCGGGGCGAAAGCGCTCTGGATGGCGTTCCTGAAAGTTTTCCTCCGCTTTTAAAATCGTACAAAATTTTAAAACGCGCGGCAAAAGCTGGATTCGACTGGCGGACGACGGAAAATGCGGAAAAAAAAGTGACGGAAGAACTGGACGAAATCCGCAATGCAAAATCCGCGGAAGAAATTGAGGACGAAGCAGGCGATTTTTTGCTTTCGGCGGTGAATTTGTGCCGGAAAATGCACGTTGATCCGAATGTGGCGCTGGAAAAATCCGTAAAAAAATTTTCGCGTCGGTTTAAATTCGTGGAGCGCGCCATGAACGAAAAAAATCTTGAAATGTCTGCGGAAAACGATGCGCAGATGACAGCCTTCTGGAACGATGCAAAAAATTCTGAAAAGGAAAAATTCGGCGGAAGCGTTGAAAACACCGGAGTTTTTTAGTATATTAAGCACAATTTGCTTCGGTTTCGGGCAAAAAATCGTTTTAAGGGACTAGAAATGACGAAAAAATACCAGGTCTTGATGGAAGAAGAAAAAAAAGACGAAAAAAAGGAAAATTCTGCGCCGGATCCGCTTGCCGAAAAATTTTTAAAGACGCGGCAGATTCTTTTGAGCGGCGAAATTTGCGAAGAACTGGCTGAAAAAATCGTTCGGCAGCTTTTGATTCTGGAAGCCGACAACAGCGACCCGATTTACGTTTATATCGACAGTCCGGGGGGAGATGTGTACGCCGGTTTCGCGATTTTCGATACCATCCGGTTTATTTCTGCGCCGGTTTACATCGTGGGAATGGGACTGATTGCCAGTGCGGCTGCGCTGATTCTGCTTTCCGTGCCAAAAGAGCGCCGGGTGGGACTTCCGCATTCGAGTTATTTAATTCATCAGCCCTCCAGCGGAATGAAAGGCGTTGCAACCGACATCGAAATTCATGCAGCGGAACTTGCCAAAACGCGTACAAAAATCAACGAAATTATCGCGGAACAGACGGGCACTCCTCTGGAAAAAGTTGCGAAAGATACCGACCGTGATTATTGGCTTAACGCGGAAGAATCGGTGCAGTACGGTTTAATCAGCCGTGTTATTGAAAAGCGCGCGGATTTAAAGTAGTCATGTTTTTTGAATTGACGGATTCTCTGGTCGACGACATTATTTTTGCCATGGAAGACCAGAATTCTCAAAATTTTGTCGATTCAAATCGTGCAAAAGTGGTTGACAGTTCTGAAAACGACGATTTTTATCCTTTGCCCGCGTGGAGCAGCGAAGACGGATTCAATTTGATGGAATCGTTCGTGGAAAATTGCCATTCGCCCCTTGCACGAAGCGAATTGAAATTATGCCTGGAAAGCAGGAGGGGGGTGTTCAGAAATTTTAAAGATGTGTTGAAATCGTACCCTGAAGTTGAAAAAAAATGGTTTTTGTACAAAAAAAAAATCATGGCGTCAAAAATCAACGAATGGTACAACGATTTGCGCGAATCCTGGGGTTTGGAAAAAATCGAACAATCGGATTTCGGCGAAGAAACGGAAGAACTTGTTCAGGACGATTTTGAATTTCGGGAATACGATTCGGTTCGAGACGGCGAATTCGTAAGGCGCGGAATCGAAAAACTGGCGGAAGAATACGAAAATCAGTTTGAAGGCGAAATCGGGACGGCTTTGCGGGAATTGAATTTCCGTGCATCCGGTTTTTCCGCGGATGAGAATAAGTATGGTTTTGTTTGCTATTCTCAGACGGAAGATTTTTTGGGCTGTATTTTGGTAGCGCTTTGCCCGCCGAATGCAAAAAAAACTGTTGTTATAACGGATTTTTTTGTCAATCAGGATTTTCGCGGATTGGGGATCGGAAAGCAGCTTTTGAGCGAATGTTTTTCATCTTTAAAAAATCGCGGAATTCAGTGGATTTTAGCAGCAAATTCAGTCATCCAAAAGCCAATGGAGTCTCTGTTCACTCAATTTTCTTTTGAAAAACTCGGCTCAGGATACATTGCTGATTTATTTAAAAGCGAAATGCTTTAGTTTGCGTTGCAGACTTATTACTTTTTTCTGGCTTCATGCTTAGGAGAACTTTATGTCATACAATAATCGTGATGCATTCACGTTAAACGAAGAACAAATTGCATCTTTTTTGAAAGATTCACTCGCAAAATTAGAAAATGCAAGTAATGCAGAAATCGAAACTTTAAAACAAATCAAAAAATTATTTAAAAAGAACGTTCCGCTTTCACGCCGGAATTACGTGGCAGCGCTTCTTGTTCGCAATGCAAATTTCGGATTCAGAAGCAATCGTTACAACCGGAACGAAAAAAACGACAGATTTTCGCGGAATGATCGTGGTTCCGAACGAACTGAACGAAACGAGCGTTATTCGCGGGAAATTCGTGCTGAAAAAGGCGACGAACGCAAGGAACGAACTGAACGCGCACCAAGAGTAACGATTGATCCGTCGGTGGCAAACACGATTTTTATCGGCGTGGGCAGAAGCAGGGGCGTTTTCCCCAGGGATCTGGTAGGACTTTTAGTCAGCGTTGCAGGACTCGACCGTTCGCGAATCGGCGAAATCCGCGTGCTTTCAAATTATTCGTTCATTACGCTTTTTGACGAAGATTGTGAAAAAACCATTTCGCTTCTGAACGGCTACGAATATCGCGGAAGAAAATTGAGCGTAAGTTTTTCAAAAAAACGCGACGAAGAAATCGAAGAAAATAATCCGGCGGAAAATTCTTTCCATGAAAATCAGAACGCGGAAGAAAAAATTCCTGAAAACGTAACGAACGATGCTCACGCGGACACTTCGGTAAACGTGGAAGAGCAGAAAATCATCGCGGAACAAAAAGATTTCGCTTCGTCCATGAATGTTTCTGCGCCTGCTGCGGAAGACAAACCTTATTCCGAAACAACTGACGACGGTCAGGTAAAATCGCATTTTGGAAACGGTGCATCATACTGATTCGGACGGAATTTTTGTAATTCCATCGGGACCGTTCGGCGTAAATTCTCTTGTCGTGCCTTTGAGCGGTTCCGAAGTTTTTTTAGTCGACCCTGCCGCGTGCAGTTTTTCTCACGATGAAGACGAAATCGTTTCGTTTTTGCGCGAAAAAAAATTGAATCCGGCGGCGGCGGTTCTGACCCACGGACATTTTGATCATGTTTCGGGGCTTCCTCATTTAAAATCGATTTTTCCGCAGATGAAAATTCTCATTCACAAAAAGGATTCTCATTTTTTGGGCGAAAATTCGGCGGAATCACAAAAAATTGCACTTTTTCAGGCGGATTTTTCTGAATTTCTGCCCTTTGTTTCGTCGCTTCCTCCTGCGGATTTTTTTCTTGCGGAAGGAAAAACGCTTTCGGATTTTTTGCAGATTTCAGGCGCGGAAAAATGGCGGATTTTGCACACTCCGGGGCACACGGAAGGTTCGGTCTGCATTTTTAACGGTTCGCAGAAAATTCTTTTAAGCGGCGACACGATTTTTTTTCATTCCTGGGGACGGACGGATTTTTGGGGCGGCAGCGAAGAAAAAATGCAGAAAAGTTTGCGCAGAATTTACGCTGAAATTCCTGCGGGAACGAAAATTTTTCCGGGCCACGACAAATTCGGCTTTTTTGTAGAAGAAAATCTGTAAAATCAGCGCGAATTTTCTTTTTTAAAATTTTCTATGAGAATTTTTGATTCGCGTTCGGCATCTTTTACGATTTTTGCAAGTTTTATCCATTTCCAGAACGAATGGTCGTACAAAAACGCGCGTTTTTTGTAAAGGTAAATGTAACGTTTGTAATTCAGTTCCGCGGCGAAATCGGGATAAATTTCCTGCACGAACAGGGAATTCCGCAGAATGTAGAAAAGCCGCGTGTCGCCGTGATTGTTCGACGGAAAAATCGTGCTTTTCTGCGTGCCGATGGAATGGTTCAGCGAAACGTCCGCGAAATGGAAGATTTTGAATCCGTGGCGCTGAAGACGGTAGCAGAATTCGTGATCCACTTCGTCGATAAAAAGCGGTTCGTAAAATCCTCCGGTTTTTTCAAATGCGCTCAAACTGATGACGTTTCCGGAGCAGATGCAGTTCGCAACGAATCCGTCGGCATTTTTCTGTTCGCGCCGAAAAATTTTCCGTTTGACGATTCCTTTCATGCGTTCGATTAGCGGCGGTCTGGTTGTGGAACGAATTGTGGGCGCAAAACTTTTTATGGATTCGTCTTCCGCGGATTTTTCCTGAATTTTCGCAAAATATTTTTTTGTTTCGCCTTCATCAAAAAACGAATCCTGATCCATCGTCATGCAGAATTCAAATCCGTCGTCCAGTGCTTTCCGGCAGCCGATGTTAAGCGCCTTTGCAATGCCCAGATTTTTTTTGTTCGCCATGTAGACCGCATTTTTTACGCCGTCAAGAAGCGCTGAATTGTCGGTTTCGGAATTGTCCACCACGTAAATTTTTTCCACGCCGTAAGTCGCAATGTTTTTTACGAAGGATTTTTCCGGATTGAACCAGACTACAACCGCACAAATTTTCATATAACCACCTCTAAAAGGAAATTTGAAAATTATTGTACCCCCCCCCCCATGAAAATTGTCAATAGGATTCTGCATTTTTTTTTAAAAAATTTTTTTATCCCGAACTGAACTGATTCCGCGGAAAAAAAATGCGGAAAAAAGAAAAAAAAGTGAAGAAAAGCGGATTTTGGTGTTGACA
>CAZACA010000020.1:11304-18229 GCA_964483515.1 uncultured Treponema sp. | reverse complement strand
ACGAAATAAACGAAGCCGCCCAGGAGCGCGCAAAAGAAATGGCGAAACAGTTAGCCGTCGGAATGGCACACGATATGGCAGTAGTTGAAATTGACAATCGGCTTTTTGAAATTGCACGCAAAATGATTTGTGCCGGAATTCCCCTTGAAGCAATTTCCAATTACACAGGACTTTCCCTGGAGCAGGTGGAGCGGCTCAAAGAAAATTTGTGATTTTCCGCGGAAGATGCGATTTTGTTTGCAGAAAGGAATTTTTGCAAACAAAAAAAAAATCAGCGCGAAAACTTTTGCAAAAAAAATGAAGTTGCGGAAACCATTCTGCAAAAAGAATTTGTGCAAAAAGAAAATCCGCTTTCAAAAAAATCAAACGCCGCTTGAAAAAAATCAGCGCGAAACCTTTTGCAAAAAAACATCGCTTGAAATCGAAGCAAAAAAAACTCGTCGAGTCCGCGGAGGGAAGAAAAAAAATCCGTGTAACTCTTTTTCCGTTCAGTTTATTATCCTAGTAAAGTGAATTTTCACATGAAGCAAACGGAGGCTTTATCAAAATGAAAAACATCGTAAAAAAAATTGCATACACTTCGGCAGTGGCAGCCCTTTCTTTCGGAATTTTTGCGCTGTCATGCAAGACGAACAAAGGTTCAGCCGGAGTCGCTTTTGCTGAAACTCCTTCCAAACTTTCCATCGATTCCATTTCCACCACGCAGGCGCTTCAGGAAACTTTCCGCTCCATTACTTCCCAGGTTCTGCCGGCAGTCGTTGAAGTTGACGTAAAGGAAACCGCCAAAATCAAGAATTCTTCGCCGTTCGACCTGCCGTTTTTCTTCGGAATTCCGCGGAACAAAGGCGATGACGAATACCGCGAATTTGAACAGTCGGCACTTGGTTCAGGAGTAATCGTCCGTCGCACCGGAAAAACCATTTACGTCCTCACCAACAATCACGTCGTAGGAAACGCCACTTCCATAAAAATCAAGTTAAACGATGAGCGCGAATTCGACGGAAAACTCGTGGGCAAGGACGAACGCATGGACGTTGCACTGGTTGCATTTGAAAGCGATGACAAATCCATTACCGTAGCGACTCTGGGCGATTCAGACACGATGCATCAGGGCGACATCGTTCTGGCACTGGGAAGTCCGCTGGGATATTTCGCTTCAGTGACTCAGGGAATCGTGAGCGCAACGGGACGAAGCGGCGGACAAATCGGTTCCATCAGCGACTTCATTCAGACCGATGCAGCAATCAATCAGGGAAATTCAGGCGGTCCGCTGGTAAACATTTACGGCGAAGTAATCGGAATCAACACGTGGATTGCAAGTCAGTCAGGCGGTTCCCAGGGTCTGGGATTTTCCATTCCCATCAACAACATCAAGGAAGCCATTGACCAGTTCATTTCAAACGGAAAAATTTCCTACGGATGGGTGGGCGTAAGTCTTGTGGAAATTACCGACGAATACAAGGCTGAAATCGGCGTGGACAAATCAGTGCAGGGTGCGCTGGCAAGCCAACTTTTTCTGGACGGACCGGCGTTTAAAGGCGGACTTTTACCCGGCGATTTTATTACCGGACTGAACGGTCACGCAATCAAATCGGTTGATCAGCTTGTTCGCGAAATCGGCGGAATTCCTGCGGGAAAAACTGCAACAATCGAAGTGATTCGCGGCGGAAAGGAAAAAAAGATTTCGGTAAAAATCGACGAGCGGAAAGAAGACGTTACTTCCAACGATTCAAAACTCTGGCCGGGCTTCATTCCCTCTCCGCTGAACGACGAAGCAAGGAAAAAACTCAACATCGAAAACGAAAAAGTTTCGGGAATCGTGGTGGCAAAAGTTTTTGAAAAATCTCCGGCATCTTCCCTCAGGCTGCAGAACGGCGACATAATCTGCGCAGTGAACGACAAAAAAGTTACGACTCTCGCGGAATTTTATGCGGCGCTTGCTGAAGCCACGAACGAAATCTGGTTCGACGTTTATTCCGACGGACACGTGGTAACGACTTCCAGATACAAAATCGGAAAATGATGTAACCTTTTCTGCGTACAGGGGTTCTTTTACCGAAGGTCGAACAAATGCCAGCCTTCTTCATAGAACTCCTTTTTTACAGGTTTCAACGTCGTTGGGGCCTGTTTTTTTTTGCGCGGATTTTCAGTTGCATTGCAGTAACCGCAGGAGCAAAACTATAATCGCGTCATGTCGTTTTCAGAACTTTTTATTTTGGCGGTGGGACTCAGCATGGATGCGTTTGCCGTTTCCGTCTGCAAGGGATTGTGCGCGAAAAAAATTTCAGCGAAAGAAATGTGCATTGCAGGAATCTGGTTCGGCGGATTTCAGGCGCTCATGCCTTTTCTGGGCTGGCTTTTGGGAAGCAGTTTTTCAAGCCGAATCGAAAAAATCGATCACTGGGTGGCGTTTGCAATTCTCGCGTTAATCGGCGGAAACATGATAAAAGAATCCCTGGGCGAATCAGAAAAAAGCGACGATTCTTTTGCGCTCAAAACAATGTTTTTAATGGCGGTGGCGACAAGCATCGATGCGTTTGCCGTGGGAATTACGTTCAGTTTTTTTTACAAAAAAATTCTTCCGCTTATTTCTGCGTGCATTTTCATCTGCTGCGTAACGTTTCTGTTTTCGGCGGCGGGCGTAAAAATCGGAAGCGTGTTCGGAAACAAATTTGAAAAAAAAGCCGAATGTTCAGGCGGAATAATCCTGATTCTTCTGGGGCTGAAAATTCTGCTTTCGGGGCTGGGCGTCCTTAAATGATTTTGTAGTCTTCTCCGTCGCGTCCCAGAAAAACTTTTACCGTGCAATTTTCCATGGGCACGTTTTCGCAGAATTTTTCCACGTTCAGAATTTCGCTCGAAAGCAAATCGTCGGGATTGTAGGAAGTTTCCACGATGATTTCTTTTTTTTCCGCGGAAAGTTCGCTGAATGCACCGTTTAAAATTACTGAATCGCGCACGGCTGCAAAAAGATGCCCTTTGTTTTTTTCCTCGAATTTCTGCTGCAAAAAAGAAAGCTGCAGTTTTTTTATGGTTTCAAATTCGCATTCGTCCGGATTAAATTCCGCTTCCATGGAACAGCTGTTGCAAAGCTGAAATTCTTCAAAATCCGCGAAAAAAGTGGACGCCGGAATTTTCAGCGCATCCAGAACGAATTTAAACCAGGGAACCGCACGTCCGCACGAATAAAAAGTCTTGCACGCAAAAGAAATTCCGCGGGAAAAATCCATGTCCTTTGACGAATAAATTCCCGTGGAAGCAATTTCCTTAAACGGCTTTTTTTCAAGCTGCGGAAAATCGATGTGATTCGGATAAAGCGAAACTGCAAAATCCAGACGGTCGCGGAAAAGTTTGAACGTGTCGCCTTTCTGCGCGCCCCATTCCATGTCGAAACCGAAAATCACCTGCGCGGAATTTAAAATCTTTGCCCTGGACGAAAAAAATTTTTTGTCGAACAGAAGCGTTCCGTTTTTTTCAGTTCCGCGGAAAGGAATTTCAATCGAACAGAAAATTTCAGAAAGCGCGTTCACCAGATTCTGCGAAATAATCTGCGGCGAAATCAAAATGGAAACAAAAAGTTCCGGCGCATATTTTTTTATTTCAGCGGCGAGTTTTAAAACTGCACCTGCGTCCTGACTGAATTTTTCGTCCGTTATGGAAAGTTCAGTGATTCCGTCGCGGGAAAAATTTTTCAGCGAAGAAAAAATCTTTTCGATTGAAAATTCTTTTGTGTCCAAATTCTGCCTACAAAATGCTGATGGAATTTTTTCTGCATTCAGAAATCATTTCGTCGCTCCAGATGCTGACCTGAGTTTCGCCGATGTGCGCCTTCCGCAAAAAATACATGCAGAGCCGTGACTGACCGATTCCGCCGCCCAGAGTCTGCACCAGTTCGCCTGATAAAAGTTTTTTGTGAAATTCCAGATTGCGCCGTTCAGGGCAGCCGCGTTCTTCCAGCTGAAGCAGGAGCGATTCCCTTGACACGCGGATTCCCATGGAAGAAAGTTCCATCGCCCGTTCCAGCACCGGATTCCAGACTAAAAGGTCGCCGTTGAGTCCCCTGTGTCCGTTTTCAGTCGGCGTAATCCAGTCGTCGTAGTCGGGTGCGCGTCCGTCGTGAATTGAGCCGTCGGGAAGTTTTCCGCCGATTCCGATTATGAAAGCCGCGCCGTGTTCCCTGCAGAAAGCGTCTTCCCGTTCCTTGGGCGAAAGGCGGGGAAATTCGCGGCAAAGGTCGTCTGCAAATGCAAAGGAAATTTCAGGCGGAAGAACCGGTTCAATGCGATTGTACGCGTCGTAAACAAAAAATTCGGTCTGCTTCAGGCAGCGGTAAATTTTTTCTACGGTGCTTTTTAAAAACGAAACTGTGCGATTTTTTTCGGCAATGCGCATTTCCCAGTCCCACTGGTCAACGTAAAGCGAATGCAGGTTGTCCAGTTCTTCGTCAGCGCGGATTGCGTTCATGTCTGTGTAAATGCCGAAATTTTCCGCGAACCCCAGTTCCGAAACTTTCATGCGTTTCCATTTTGCCAGCGAGTGCACGATTTCAAGCTGCGTTTCGTTCATGTCCTTTACCGGAAATTTTACTGCACGCTCCACACCGTTCAAATCGTCGTTGATTCCCGTTCCGGATTTTACGAAAAGCGGCGCAGTGATTCGCGTTAAATTCAGTTCCGCGGAAAGAACCATCTGAAAAAAATTTTTTATGAGCACGATTGCCTTTTCGGTTTCGCGCACGGACAGAATGCTTTTATAGTTTTTCGGAATAAAAAGACTGGACACGGATTTCCCCCTGAAAAAAATTCAGCGGACGATTTTTTTTAACCGCCCGCCTTTTTATGAGTCGCGATGTTACAACGATTTTATAAATTTTTCAAATGCTTTTTTGCCTTCAGCATTCCGCTTGAAAACTCCTGCATCTTCCAGAACTTTCGCGAAAACGATTCCCACTTCGTCCTGCAAAATTTTTTCCACGTTGCTTTCGTTTATGTCCGCGTACCCGGGCAGAAATTCCTGAACCCAGTCGAAATGCTTTCCCAGGGATTCGTCGTTTTTAAAATCACGTTTTTCCAGAATCGCCTTTGCCAGGTCGGAAAGTTCAGTTTTTAAACGCGACGGAAGCACCGCAAGTCCCATGACTTCAATGAGCCCGATGTTTTCTTTTTTGATGTGATGAAGTTCAGCGTGGGGATGGAAAACTCCCAGCGGATTTTCT
This sequence comes from uncultured Treponema sp., assembly GCA_964483515.1. GTDB lineage: Bacteria > Spirochaetota > Spirochaetia > Treponematales > Treponemataceae > Treponema_D. The sequence continues at coordinate 13,014 of CAZACA010000020.1, read as the reverse complement.
TTTGTGGTGATGTTGTTCCGCAGAACCAGGTCGATTTCAAAATCGTCGCCGTTTTTTCGTGCAATGGGCGTAATGGTGTTGTGTTCTTCGCCGTCGGTTTCTGCAAAAATGAATGCGCTTTCGTCGGAATAATTTTTCCACGCGGAAAGAATTTTTTCAGCCAGAAGAACTGCGCGCTCAGGATTTTTTGCATCCAGCCGGATTACGCTCATGGGCCATTTTACGATTCCGCATTTTACGTCGGAAAAATTTTCGATTTCAAAAGTTTCTTCCACGGGCGCCGAAGCCATGGCAAATTTATAGTTTCCGCCCTGAAAATGATTGTGGGACAAAATCGAACCGCCTACGATGGGCAAATCCGCGTTGCTTCCCACTGTGTAATGCGGAAAAAGTTTTATGAAATCAAAAAGGTAACGGAACGTATCCGCGGAAATTTTCATGGGCACGTGATCAAAACTGAAAACGATGCAGTGTTCGTTGTAGTAAACGTAAGGCGAATATTGCAGGCCGAATTTTTTTCCGTTTAATTCCACGGGAATAATTCTGTGAGTCTGTCTTGCTGCGTGATTTACCCTGCCCGCGTATCCTTCATTTTCCTTGCACAAAAGGCACGCAGGATATCCGCCCTGTTTTGCGTTTCGTGCGGCGGCAATGGCTTTGGGATCTTTTTCAGGCTTTGACAGATTTATGGTAATGTCGATTTCGCCGTAATCGGTTTTTGTTTTCCATTTCAAATCCCTGCATACCCTGTAGCGGCGGATGTAATCAGTGTCCTGGCTGAATTTGTAGTACCAGTCGGTGGCTTTTTTTGACGATTCAGCATAAAGGGCGCGGAATTTTTTCTGCACTTCCGACGGACGGCAGACAAGGCACGACATGATTTTTGTGTCGAACAGGTCGCGGTAGACGATGCTGTCTTCGATGAATTTTTTTTCCACCGCATAGTCCAGAAGGCTTTTTAAAATGGATTCCAGCTGTTCAGTTTTTACCTGCGGAATTTCCTGCGACTGCGCTTCGTTTTCAAAACCGTCCAGTGCAAACAATTCCAGCAGACGGTTTTTCGTGTAAACCAAATCTTCCGATTCGACAAGACCTGTTGCAAGCCCGTAGCCCGCAAGCATATTTATGGATTCGTAAATGTTCATGAAAAAAGATTTAAATTGATTTTCGCTTAATTGTCAATTTGAACCGGACGCGTTTTTTTCAGCCTGCGCAACAACCGGGCAAAAATAAAAAAAAAATCATGCGTTTAGTTGACATATATATATATATATATATAATCGCTGACATAAATTCTTGTTATAAGGAGATACAACTATGAAGAAATTAGTTGCTTTGGCAGCGGCGGCGGTTATTTCGTCAGCGGCAGTATTCGCAGAAAACACATTCCATTTCGGTATGTATTTTCCCATTTCATCATTCACGATGACGGATGACGATGATGATTTTAACGTTAGCACTACTGGAGTGGGAGGAAGCGTTGACTTTACCCATGTGGCGGACAGCGGGTTTGTCTTCAAAGTAGGCATGGGTCTTGCAGCAGCATTTACTGACGACATCAAGACGTATGAAGGCGATGATTTCAGCGGTATTGATTTTGAAATGGGACTGGGACTTGGCGGTTCTTTCATTCACAACGAAAGAATGACGCTTTCTTTGACGGGAAACTTCGGATACAGAATTCAGAGTTTCAGCGACAGCGGTTCAGTA
>CAZACA010000020.1:0-11204 GCA_964483515.1 uncultured Treponema sp. | reverse complement strand
TTTGACGGGAAACTTCGGATACAGAATTCAGAGTTTCAGCGACAGCGGTTCAGTAGGAACGGGTTATGCAAAAATCGAATATGATGATTCATGGGTCTCTGTTTTGTTCTATATTGGTCCTGAACTTTCATTTACCTACAGATTCAATGAACACTTCGGACTTTTCGCCAGCGTCGGAGTTTTTGCAAACATTGGTCTTACAATTAACGACTACAAAGTGGAAGACAACTACGGTGATGAAATTAGCGGAGACAAATGGTACTTTGCGACGGGAGGCAATTTCCTGCCGAAAATCGGTGTTTCTGTAACGCTGTAATTTTCTGCGTTTTTTTTTATGCCGTGCATCGTTTCTGGTGTGCGGCTTTTTTATTTTTAAAAACGCGGAAACTGTTGTATAATTCCGCTGTGGACATGGCGGTATGCGGGTAAAAAAAATTTTTTCTGCAATTCTGATTTTTTCTCTTTTTGTTTCATGCGCTTCCACGAAAAAAAATTCCGCGAATCCTTACGAAGAAAAAAATCCCGTTACGACAGAAAATTTTTTCCGCGGAGAAGAATTCATCCGGCTGACTTTTGCAGGCGATATAATGGCGCACAGGGAAAATGCCGCGGATTTTAAAAACGCTTACGACGACATAAAGCCGATTCTGCTCTGGGCTGATTTTTCCTTCTGCAATCTGGAAACTTCCGTGGACGACAAAAAAAATTTTTCTTCGTATCCGCTTTTCAACGTAAAGGAAAATTTCGCGGAAACTCTGATTCAGTCGGGCTTCAACGTTTTCAGTCTGGCAAACAATCATTGCAACGATTTTGGTGCGGAAGGACTTGACGCCACGCTGAATTTTTTTTCGCGCAAAAAATCGGAACTGTCTGAAAGCGGGCGGAAAATTTATTTTTCAGGAATAAAGCAGAATGAAAACGACGGAATGAAATTCGTCCTCATGGAAAAAAACGGCTGGAAAATTCTTTTTGCTTCAGTGACGGAAGTTTTAAATTTCAGGACGGACACGCAGAAATTCAACTACGTTTCGCCGGCGGAAATTTCGCGGAAAAAATTTCTGGAGCAGGTCAAAACGCAGAAAGAAAATTCCGGATGCGACATTCTGGTGCTGAGCCTTCACTGCAACGAAAGCGAATATGTGCGCGGCATTGATGAAAATCAGAAAAAATTTTATCATGCGCTCGTTGATTCAGGCGTTGACATTCTCTGGATAAATCATCCGCACGTTTCAAAGGAATGGGAAATAATTCCGGACGAAAATAAAAATCCTGCAAAAATGATTTTTTATTCAGTGGGCAACACAATCAGCGGACAAAGACGAAATCCGAATTTCAAAAATCCACAGGAAAACCACGAATACACGGGCGACAGTTTTATCACGCAGATTATCCTGAAAAAAGAAAACGGCAGCGCAAAAATCGTCTGGGTGAATCCCGTGATGATTACGACGTTCATTACTGCCGGAAATCAGTTCGTCATAAAAAAACTCGACGACAACTTTTTGCAGGAATTACGCAGCGAAAAAAATTTCGTCTGGTTCGATTATCTTTCAGAAAGAAAAAAATTGATGGAGCAAATAAAAGGAAAAATTTCATGTCGATAAATTATCAGAAACTTCCGGTTTACGAGCAGAAGGAAATAATCCTCGACGCGCTGAAAAAAAATCAGGTCATCGTCGTGCAGAGTCCCACGGGTTCAGGAAAAACTACGCAGCTTCCGGTGATTCTGCACGAAGCAGGATATTCACAGCGCGGAATGATTGCCGTAACTCAGCCCAGAAGAATTGCAGCGTTAAGTGTAAGCGAATTTATTGCAAGGCAGCTCAGGACGAAATTTCCGGGGCTGGTGGGCTACAAAATGCGCTTTGAAGACAAAACCGATTTCACCACGAAAATAAAAATCATGACCGACGGAATTCTTTTGCAGGAAATGAAACTCGATCCCATGCTGAAAAAATATTCGGTGGTGATGGTCGACGAAGCCCACGAACGAAGTTTGAACATTGATTTTGTTCTGGGACTTTTAAAACGCGTTCTTGCCATGCGTCCGGATTTTAAAGTAATCGTCAGTTCTGCAACCATGAACGCGGAAAGTTTCAGCAATTATTTTGGCGGCTGTCCGATCGTTACAATCGAAACGCAGACTTTTCCCGTGACGATGGTTTACGATCCGCCTGAAATTCCGTGCACCACGCTGACGGAAGCAGGAACGGATGCGCTTCTTTCAAAAATCGAAAAGACAATCGACCGTGTGCTGGACAACAGGGAAAGCGGCGACATTCTGGTTTTTCTTCCCGGCGAAAAAATCATAAAGGATGCCATGATGCGGCTTTACGGTTCGTCGTTCAAAAATAAAATTCACATCGTTCCGCTGTACGGTCGTCTGCCGAAAGAAGAGCAGGAAAAAGTTTTTGACAATGCGCCGTTCGGAAAAAAGAAAGTCGTTTTAAGCACGAACATCGCCGAAACTTCCGTGACCATCAACGGAATCACTACGGTAATCGATTCAGGTCTGGCGAAACTGAATTTTTACAGCCCCAAAACTTTTACGTCCAGCCTGAACGAAACGCCGGTAAGCAGGGCAAGCTGCAATCAGAGGCGGGGCCGCGCAGGAAGAACTTGCGAAGGAACCTGCTACAGACTTTATTCGCGGAAAGATTTTGACAAACGCCAGGAATTCACCACGGAAGAAATTTACCGCACCGATTTAAGCGAAGTGGTTTTGCGGATGGCGGAACTCGGCATCACGGATTTTGAAAAATTCGATTTTCCGTCTCCTCCGGGCAGCGAAGGAATTCGCGGAGCAGTTGAAACGCTGAACATTTTAAAGGCGCTGGAAAAAGACGGAAACCTTTCTGCCATCGGAAAACTTATGGTGGAATTTCCGCTGGAACCGCGTGTGAGCCGAATCATCGTGGAAAGCATCATGCGTTATCCCGACGTTCTGGAAGAATCGATTATTGCCGCATCGTTTTTGAGCGCGCAGTCTCCGTTCGTTCTGCCGGTGGGCGAAGAAATGGACGCACGAAAAGCGCATCACGAATTCCGCGACGTTCAGGGCGATTTCGTTACGTACATAAAATTGTTCCGCATTTATCAGGAAAAAAAGAACAGGGAAAATTTCTGCAAAAAAAATTATCTGGACGAACGTGTCATGGCGGAAATTTCAAACATAAAAATTCAGCTGGAAGAAATCGTTTCCAAACGGCTGCAGCTTCCCATTACGCACGGCGGAAGCATGGACGATTTTTTGTGCTGCGTGTCGTCGGGCATGATTCAATTTTTGTGCATTCGTGAAGGCCGCGAAAATTACAGAAGCCTTACGCAGGATCACATTTCGATTCATCCGGGCTCGTCCATGTTTAAAACGAATCCGCTTTACATCATTGCAGGCGAAATCGTGCGCACCAGCAGAATGTTTGCCATGAGCGTTTCTCCGCTGACAAAAAAAATTCTCAGTCAAATCGATCCGTCGCTGGAAAGCCGTCTGGACGAAATCAAAAATTCAAAATTCGCTGATGATTCCGAACCGCGCAAAAAAAATCCGCAGCAGGTACAAAATCAGTCGCAGAACACGGCAGCAAAAAATTCCGTCAGAATCGGCGGAGTGGAATTCAAAATAAAAAAAATCGGTGGAAAGAAAACCGTTGCGCTTTACTGGGACAAATTTTCCAGGGCCGTTCAGAACGAAACTTACGAAAACGTCGCGCCGCAAATTTCAGGCTTGCAGGGAATGATTTTTTCAAAAGGAAATTATCGTCTGTTCGACCGCGAAAAAATGGAAGTGATTTTTAAAGCCGCCAAAAAACTCAATCTGAATCCCGTGGACGAAAAAAAATTTCCGCGCAGGATGAACGTCAACGTTTCGTCAAAGGAAGATGCACTCGCGCTGCTGGATTCCCTTTCGTACATCATGGGCGTGGCCCGCGACAAAAAATCTTCCCGTTCGTTCGGTTTTGCAGGACTTTACACCGACGGCAAAAAAAATTACTGGTACAAGGTTTCCCGCGGATTCGGCACGTCGCTGAACGAAAGCCTTTCTTCGCTGGAAAAACTTGCTGATGATTTAAAGGACGTTCCGCTGGAAAAATCCGACAAGGAAAAAGCAAACGCATGGTTCCGCCTTTTAAACGAATTTTACGAATGATTTTAAAGCGAAAATTTCAGGGCGAAAACAAACGAAGTTCCCGGCGAAGGATAGCCGTCCGCGAAAGTGTACTGAAAATCAAAAACGTTTTTCCATTCCGCGGAAATTTCCATGCAGTTTTTTTTCCAGGAAACGCCCGTGTCCAGATTGTAAAAATCGGGAACGAAAAAAAGATTTGAATTGTCCGTGAATTTTTTTGACGCGTAGGAAAATTTTACCTTCCACAAAAAATTCCGCGGCAGCTGAATTTTTGCAGACGACGAAAAAACGTGAACCGGCGTGTACATAATCTGATTTCCTTTGGTGCTTCCGTCCGTGGTTAAAATTGCGCGGCAGAAAGTGTACGAAAATTCCCAGACGATTTTTTCAAAAATTTCTTTTGTGGAAAACGAAAAATCCGCGCCGTAATTTACCGACGAGCCGAAATTTTCGCTTTGCCAGATTCCGCTTTTATCAGAACGCCAGCTGATTTTGTCGCGGTAAAAAATCAGAAACGGTTTTGCTTCCGCCAGAAATTTTCCGCTGAACGACGCGCCCGTATAAAACGAAAACGCTTTTTCGCACAGCAAATTTTCGTTTCCTTTTCCGCCCGCACCGTCGTAGTAAAGCTGCTGAAAAGTCGGCACGGTAACGCTCCGGGTGGCACGGGCAAAAAAATCGAACTGATTCATTCGCGCGGAAATTTTCAAATCGTATAAAAATGCAAATTCCTCTGACGGCGAAAAATAATTCAGCGGAAAGGAAAAATCGAAATCGAAATTCCCTGCGGAAAATTTTACGAAAGGCGAAACGAAGGACGTAAAAATCCTGTGAAAAGAATTTTCGGTTTGACCCGCGGAATTTTTTTCATCGGCAAAAATAAATTCGCTCATGGCATACACGCCGAATTTTTTTTTGTAAAGCGAATCGAATTGCAGCGAAAAATCTGAAACGTCGTATTTATTTGAAAGATTTTTTTCGGTGTAATTCAGCGCGGAAAATTTGTACGACGGCAAAAATTTCAGCTTTAAATTTTCAAACGGAAGGGAAACGGGAACGGACGACGTAAACGAAAAACGCTTCTGATTTTCGCCGGAAGAACCGCAGCCGGAATCGTCGTAACCTGCATAAGTCGCCACGCCCACGGAAGCGCCCTCAAAATCCGCGAAACAATAATCCGCCAGAAAAGAATTGCTGAAAATATTTTTTCCGTAGCCTGAATATTTTTTTTTGTACGGTGAATAGGATTCGTCAAAAACAGGCTGATGCGTTGCCAGAAGCGAACGGTAGCCGAACTGATTTTTTTTTGTTTCCGCGCTGAAATCGTCCTGAATGCAGAGGGATGCGCCCGAATCGAAAATCAGCGGAACGGAAAATCCTGCCTCCGCGGAAGTGGAATCAAAAACAGACGACGGATAATTTTGCGACGAAATGGAAGCGCGAATTTTTTTCTGCGAATAATCGGCGGAAAAAGTCGTAATGTAAACTGACACGGCACCGTTTGCCGACGACGGATCGATTTTTATGCTTTTTATGGTTTTTGCGTCTACGGTGGAAAAATCGAATTTGCCCGTATTGGGGTCGTTCATGGGCACGTTGTTTACGTAAACTTTTATGGACGAATTCCATAATCCGTGGAAAGTGAGTTCGTCGTTCGTGCCTTTAAACGAAAATCCTGCGGACTCAAGAATTTCCTGCACGGAAGAAAAATCCTTTATGCGGTTTTCGTCCAGAAAAATTTCTCCCGCGGAAGATGAGCGCCGGATGGTCGTGGTAACCATGGGGAGTTCAACTTCCTGCGCGGACAGAATCCACGGAAAAAAAATTAAGGCAAAACTTTTTTTTAAGTGCATGAATTATTCGCGGACGCAGGCGGAATAATATGTAAACCATCCGTCTTCTATGGTCATTTTTTTTGCACCGGAAAACGTGTCTGCGGAATAAATTGTATTCGGATATTCTCCTTTTGCAGCCCCAGAAATACGGCAGGTTGTATCGGATAAATCAGTGATTGAAATGCAGTAATATTTTCCCTCGACGGACGGATCGGTTGAATTTGAAGTGTAGCGAATGTAAATGTAGTACGAAGAATCGTCTAATTTTTCTGAACCGACGATTGTGCCTGCATAAGAAAGCGTATCAGTTTCGTCCCCTGTGCCGCGCCAATAACTCGAAAAAGAAAACGGCGTAATGACATAAATTTCATAACCATACTCAGAATCTGAACGCCATCGTCCATAAACCGAAGCGTCATCATCACCCGACGAACACGAAACAAAAAAAATCGACAGCGAAATCAGGGACAGAAAAATTGCCCCGCGAAAGAAACGAGAAAAAAAACTTTTCATAATTTGCTCCGAAAAACATACGCCTGCTTTTCAAAAAGTTTTTGCCGCATACGCAGCAAAGGAAAAAATCCGCGTCCACCAAAGTTTCCTGGCTTCGACAAAAAAAATCCGCCTTCCCGCTTTCGCAGTGGCATAAAACTCCCTGATTTTTTATTTACATCGATACAGTTGGGCGTACAGCAAAGGCATTGCACCTTTTTCCGTTGAAATGAACGGCGCGATACTACTGAAAAAGAAAAATTTGTGCAAGGGAATTTCCGCGGAAAACGATGCGTCTTCCACGGAATTTTCGCGCAAAAAATTACATCCGGTAGCCGGGTTTTACGAACACGGTTTTGTTTTCGGGATCGGTAACTTTTTCGTAAACTTTCGCCTTCCATTCGTCCTGGGGAACGTCTTCCACGGAAACCGAAAAATGCTCCACTCCGCGCTGTAATTCTTCGGCGGCAACTTTTGCAATTTTTTCAGCGAGATTTTTTTTGATTTCATCGCTGCGACCAGGATACATTTGTATTGTAATATGCGGCATAATTTCCTCCTTTGCCGATTTTTTTGCGTTTATACGATTATTTCAAATTCCAGAACCTGCTCCGAAATTTCGATTTTTTTTACGCGGATTTTTTTTGCTTCGTTCAGCGCCGGATTCTGCTGACACGGAATAAAAGTTTCCTGCGCCAGTGACGGAATGAAAAAAAGCGGAATTTTTCCTGAATTTTCCACGCAAACCGCTTCCCCCGTCCAGCCCGGATTCTGCAAAAGAAAAACCATCGTCCAGTGCAGGTTGCTTTTCCGTTCAGCCTTGTGGGAAGCCTGCGCGCCCATTTCGCCTTCGGAAAGCCGGATTAAAAGTTCGTCCTTGTCCAGCAGTTTTTTTCCGTCCAGAAACGCACGAAGCTGAATGTGCGCAAGTAAATCGCCGTAACGACGCAGCGGACTCGTAACCTGACTGTACATATTCAGCCCCAGACCGCAATGCATGGACGGAGTAACGCCCACGGAACGTTTCCGCATGGAACGGCGCAGCTTGAACTGAAATGCCAGCCCCCCCGCATCGTTTTCCACGGAAGACGGCGAATCCTGACTCACAAACGGAAAAGGAATTTCGTTTTTGAACGCGAATTTTGCAGCCCCCTCCCCTGCCAGAAGCATCATTTCGCGCACCATGGCGGAACTTCTGGGATGAAAAAGCGGCTCAATGGAAACTTTTTTGTCATCAGCGTTTACGGTAATGTGAACTTCCGGCAAATCAATCTGCACCGCACCGGATTTTTTGCGTTTTTCCATGTTTTTCCGCGCAATTTCAAAAAGCGGCTTCAGTTCCGCGCTCTCCATGAGGGAATCCGCCTGTTCGTAAGTGAGCCGTTTGACTTTTACGAGAGTTTTAAAAACCGCGCAGTCAAGAATTTCAGCATTTTCACCCAGAAGCAGCCTGAACGAAAGTGCGCAACTCGTTTCCTTCAGCCCCAGAGCGTAATCTTCCAGGGAACTTTCGCAGAGCATTCGGGCCGCCCCCTCCGGAATGTAAAGCGTTGCACCGCGCGCCCTGGCACTTCTGTCAATGGAACTGTCGATTTCCACTGCGCATGACGGATCGGCAATGTGAACCCACAGATATTTTCCGTCGAACGCAACCGCATCGTCAGGATCGGAAGACCATTCGTTATCAATGGCAAAAGATGTTCCCGCCACTTCCATGCGGTTTTCCAGGGGGGGAGAAGGAAGTGTTTCCGAAGCGGATTTCGTGGAAAGTCCCCAGCGAAACGGATACGGATTCCGCGTTACGTCCCAGATTCCCGTTTCAAGCAGCAGGCGGTGTGCCCTTTCAGGCGTTTCTTTCAGTCCGGCGTCGTGCATCGTGCGGCTTTTGTCGGATTTTCCCAGCGCCAGCGATTCCACGTCACCCATAAAAACCGAATCTTCCCTTAAAAGTCGCCCCGATTTCAGCCGTTCCAGAAATTCCGCGCGTTTTTTTTGTTCCGCTTCCTTTTCGCCCGCTTTTTTCACAAGGGAATCGATTTCTTCCGCGGAACGAATTGAAAAGGCAATTTTTCCTTCCGAAAGTTCCTTCTGGCACTGGCAAAAATAAACTGTGTTCTTCAACGCGCAAAAAAGCCCGAACGACTCATCCGGAACGAAATTTCCGCGGAAAAGCGAAACCAGATCCGCAAAATCATACGGCGAAAAATCTCCGTCCGCCGCCAAAAGTTCGTAGCATTCCTTTATCTGCAAAAAAATTTCGTTCGTCTGGTTCAGGTTGCAGAAATCTTGCGGGAGGGGGCACTTTTCTTCCGCGAACCGGAGCACGTTTTCCAGGGAGGAGGCAGCATTTTCGCTGAGCAGAATCACGTCTTTTTCACGGACGCCCTGAGTTTCGTACACCGATTTTTTTGACGACGACTGAACCGCGCGGAATTTTATTTTGTATTTATTTTCAGCCGCGGAAAGAACCACAGCCGCAGAAGACTTGTATAAAACGACGGAATTTTCTTTTAACATGAAAGCATGATACAACAAAACGAAAGCGACTGCAACGAAAGCGCACGGACAAAAAAAAGCCGCCCCCGCAGGGACGACTTTGCTGAATGCGAAAATTAAAAAACGCCGTTAAAACGAACTATTTTCTAATTTCGGAACCGATCTGCACCTTATAGCCCACTTCGCCCGTGATTGCATTCTTAAGCCACGGAGAAGAAATGTTGCCCGCTTCGCAAATGTTGATTTCCTTGCTCAAATCTTCGGGATTTTTTACAAAGAACTTGCAGCGATCCATTGAAGGCTTGAAGTTTACCGTTTCGCCGATTTTGAAGTCGCCTTTTGCAGAAGCCTGAACGCGAGCCACGATGCTCTGTGATTTGGTTGCCAGGAAAAGATGCGTTTCTGCACCGAGCGGTTCCTTGTTGGAAACTTTCATCTGCATGTTGTTTTCTGCGGACGGAGAATCTGAATAAACAAGGTCTTCCGGTCGGACGCCGAAATAAACTTCTTTTCCTACGTAGTCCTTGAGGGATGCCTGCTGTTCGGCGGTGGGAACAAGTTCAAAAGTTCCTTCGTCGGCAACGATTGCGTCTCCCTTCTTTTTGATTGTTACAGTCATAAAATTCATTGGCGGTGTGCCGATGAATCCTGCAACAAATTTGTTGATCGGATGGTTATAAAGATAGAGCGGTTCCCCAATCTGCTGTACGTGTCCGTCTTTCATAACAACGATTTTTGTTCCCATTGTCATCGCTTCAATCTGGTCGTGGGTAACGTAAATCATCGTAGCCTGAAGCCTCTGGTGCAACGCGGCGATTTCTCCACGCATTGTAACACGGAGTTTTGCATCAAGGTTTGAAAGAGGTTCATCGAACAGGAATACTTTTGGATTACGAACGATTGCACGTCCGACTGCAACACGCTGACGCTGACCGCCGGAAAGGGCCTTTGGTTTTCTGTCGAGATACTGTGTAAGACCCAGACTGTTTGCCGCTTCGTCTACACGTCGTTTAATTTCAGCCTTGTCCATTTTGCGGATTTTAAGACCGAAAGCCATGTTGTCATAAACCGTCATATGCGGATAAAGGGCGTAGTTCTGGAAAACCATGGCGATATTTCTGTCTTTTGGCGGAACATCATTCATGAGTTCACCGTCAATCAGAAGTTCGCCTTCAGAAATTTCTTCCAAACCTGCAACCATACGGAGAGTCGTGGACTTTCCGCATCCTGACGGACCTACGAAAACACAAAAATCACGGTCTTCAATAACAATGTTTGCGTTTTCAACAGCCTGAACATTTCCTTCGTAAATCTTTCCGATTCCTTTTAATTCTACCTTTGCCAATTTTGGCCTCCTGGTGATTATTTTATGAAGTCGATTATATGTGCAAAAAATCCATTAGTCAAATTTTATTTTTTTTCGGGGGAGATGACTAAAGCACCGACGACAACGCTTCATACATCGATTTTCTGAACGATTCCATGCAATATTTTGTTCTGGACAGTTCCAGTGCGCGCCTGCTTTTTTCTGCAATCCAGGAATCATCGCGCTGCGATACATCTAAAATCGTTTTTCGTATCGTTTCTTTACTGCAATCCGGCAAATTTATTACTTCATCGTCTTCGTAACCGCACTCCCTGCTGCAAATTGGAATCAGTCCTGCCGACATACAAGTTGTTATTGTTCCGGCCATTCCCTCCGAACACGAAGGCAAAATCGTATATGTGCATTCTCCGCCGATTTTTTCAAATTCTTCGCCCCAAATATCAATGTATCCGACGGGATGAATGTTTTTAGTCTGATACAATTCTTTTCTGTATTCGTTTACAAAATCTTCTTCCTTTTCAAATAATCCGCAAACGAACAATTCGCACGGAAAATTTTCTTCGGCAAAAATTTCCAGAAGCAAATCTAATCCTTTATGAACACATCCTGCGCTTCCAAAAAATAAAAAACTCCGCGGATTTTTGTGCGCTGAATCAAACCGGTTTCCAAAATCGTATCCGGTGTTCGGAACAAGAAAAGTTTTTTTCAAATCAAATGAATTTGTCCAGGTACGCAAATTGTATTCGTTTCCGATGATTATTGCCGCATCAAATTGTTCAATGGATTTTGAAGACGGTTTGCAATTTCTGCGTGGAATCAATTTTACTCCGCGACGTTCTTCCAGATTTTTTACACGCTGATTTTCCGCAGAAAAAACAGCCATGTGCCACTAACCTCTATTTTATTCCTGCATTACACTCGCTGATGT
>CAZACA010000019.1:0-18829 GCA_964483515.1 uncultured Treponema sp. | reverse complement strand
TTTTAAACCAAAGACAAAGGCGCGCAAAAGTGATACAGTTTCGCCATGAAAAACATTGATTTGGAAGGTAAAACAATTCTGGTAACCGGAGCGGCGGGTTTCATCGGCAGTTTTCTGGCAAAGAAAATTCTTGAATCGTACGGAAACGCAAAAGTTGTGGGCGTGGATTCGCTGACGGATTATTACGACGTTTCGCTGAAGGAAGAACGGCTGAAATTTCTGAGGGAATTCGGAAGCCGTTTTGTTTTTGAAAAAGGCGACATTGCGGACAAAAATTTCCTTCAGGAACTTTTCAAAAAAAATTCCTTTGCAGTTGCAGTAAATCTTGCGGCACAGGCGGGCGTCCGTTATTCCATCGACAATCCCGATTCCTACATTCACTCAAACATCCTTGGATTTTATAACGTCATTGAATGCTGCCGTCATTTTCCCGTGGAGCATCTGGTTTTTGCGTCATCGTCAAGCGTTTACGGCACGAACAAAAAAGTTCCCTATTCCACCGACGACAAAGTGGACAATCCGGTGAGCCTTTACGCGGCGACAAAAAAAAGCAACGAACTTTTCGCTCATGCCTATGCAAAACTTTACAAAATTCCCTGCACCGGACTCAGATTTTTTACGGTTTACGGACCGATGGGACGACCCGACATGGCGTATTTTAAATTCACGAACAGACTCGTCCGCGGAGAAGAAATCGAAATTTACAACAACGGCGAAATGTTCCGCGACTTCACGTACATCGACGACATCGTAAAGGGAATCGTCAGCGTAATGCAGAAAATTCCGGAGCAGACTGAAGACGGCGCGCCATACAAAATTTACAACATCGGCAACAACAGGCCCGAAAGCCTCCTGTATTTTGTGGAAACGCTGGAAAAATGCCTCATGAAGCAAAAAATTATTTCTGCCCCCGGAAAAAAGAAATTTCTTCCCATGCAGCCGGGCGACGTTTTTCAGACTTACGCGGATGTTTCTGATTTGCAGAGAGATTTTGGCTTTAAGCCCTCCACTCCCCTGGAAAAAGGCCTTGAATCCTTTGCCGAATGGTACGGAAATTTCTACAGAAAATCGGGGGAAAAATGAAATTCGTCTACGTCCTGGTTTCCTCCGAAAACGATTTGTATTACGAACAGGCGCTTATGTCGGTCTGGTCGCTGATTCAGCACAATCCTTCCGCAAAACCGCTCGTCCTTTGCGATGACAGGACTTTTTCTTCGCTGAACGGAAAACGCGCAGAGCTGAAAAATCTCGCGGAAATTCAATCCGTTTCCTTCGACGAAAAAATACGGAACGCGGAACGCTCGCGGCTCATAAAAACTGCAATTCCGTCTTACGTTTCCGGCGATTTTCTTTACATCGACTGCGACACCATAATTTGCGGCGATTTGTCTTCCGCGGAAAAATTCGATTTTTCCCTTGCAGGCGTTCTGGACGGTCACGTGCTTCTGGACGAACACGTTCACAAAAAATATTTTCTTGAGCGCGACAGAAAACTCGGCTTTCAGGGAACAAAAAAATCGGGCTGCAACATAAACGGCGGCGTAATTTTTTTTAAGGAATGCGAAGAATCCGTGCGTTTTTTTGAAAAATGGAACGAAATGTGGAAATTTTCCGCTTACAGAAAAAAAGATTTTCACGACCAGCCGGCACTGAACGAAGCGAATTTCCGGACGGGACTAAAAATGCAGCTTCTGCCGGGGGAATGGAACTGCCAGTTAAGCCACGGCGGACTGGAATTTTTAAAGGACGCAAAAATAATTCACTATTATTCGTCGGAATTCAGCGGAAAAAATTATGTGCCCTACTACAAACTCGCGGACAAAAATTTGCAGGTCAGGATAAAAAATGCAGGCGAAATTCCGGACGACATAAAAAAAATGATTCTGGACGCGAAATTTCAGTTCAACAAAGTGCACCTGGTAAACGACCGCAGGCTCATTTCCATCATGCAGTCGCCCCTCGTTTTTACCCTCGCCGAAATCAAACAGAAAATTCCGTTTCTTTTCTGCATCATGGAAAATTCGGTTTCGTTTTTGCGGAAGACCGTTAAAAAAGCGAAAAAAATCCTTAAGTTTTCCTAAAAATTCAGCGGAAAAATGCGGATAATGTAATGATGAATCGAAAAAATAAAATTCTGAAAAACAGTTTTCTCGTTTTTGCCGCAGTTTTTTGCGTTGCGCTGTCGGCTGCACAGGAAACGGATTTTTCCCGCGGAGAATCGCTCTTCAAGGAAAATAAAATCGAAGAAGCAATTCCTTTTTTAAAAAGCGCAATTTCTGCCGGCGGATTTCCGAAAGCGTACACTTATCTTGCACTCTGCTACGAAAAATCGGGAATGTACGAAGAAAGTCTGGAAGTCTGCACCGACGGAATGAAAGTTTCGGGCACGGACAAAAAAGTGCTTTCGTTCAACGCAGGAAACGTCTGTTTTGCACTTCAGGATTATCATTCCGCGGAACGATGGTATTCCCTTGCCATTGCCGCAAACCGTCTGTACGCGCCGCCGGTTCTGAACAGGGCAAACGCTGAATTGAAGCAGGAAAAATATCTGGCAAGTCTGGAAGATTACAAACTTTATCTGGATTTATCGCCCAACGACAGACAGAAGCCTGAAATCGAACGGATTATTGCGCTGCTTGAAGGCATAAAAAAGGCGGAAGAAGAAAAAATCGCCGAAGAAAAGCGTCTCGCGGAAGAAGAAGCGCGGATTATGGCGGCACAAAAGCAGTACATTCTGGACGAACAGCGTGCACAGGAACAGAAAATTCAGGAAGAAGCACGAAAGGCGGAAGAGCAGGAACTTCTGGACAAACAGCGGAAAGAAATCGAAAAAATGATTCAGGATCAGAAAGATTATCAGGAGTCGCTCATAAAGGCGCGGGCGGAAGAAGAAGCAAAACGTGCCGAAGAGGACGCTGCACGAAGGCGGAAACTTCTTGAAGACGTTGCAGAATCGCTGCAGAATTCCCAGTCGTCAAATATGTCTGCGGGCGCGGAAGGAACCGTGGACTACGGATTTGAAGCCGAACTTGAATAAAAAAAAGCCCGATTCGCGAAAGAGTCGGGTTTCATTTTTTACATTCCCATGTCGAATTTTTTCACGAGTTTAGATTTCAGTTCCTTTACGTCGCCGTCGTCCATTCCCAGATTTACTGCGCTGTTTACGTCTTCCATGGCTTTTGCGTATTCCCCCAGATTGTAAAAAGCAAGGGCACGCCGATAATAAACGTGGCTCTGAAACGAATCGATTTCCAGCGAACGGTTAAAACATTCTATCGCCGCACTGTCGTTATTTTTCACCGACTGGACGATTCCCTCGTAGTAAATCGAGCGGAAACTTTTCGGGTCGCGTCTGGAACTTTCCCGGAAATCAGATAACGCTTCATCGTAAAGATTTTCGGCAAAATACGCCATTCCGCGGTGCTTGTAAATTACGCCCAGAACGATGTCGGAAGGTTTCGTCGCGGAATTCACGATTTCAGTGTAAATTTCAATCGCCCTGTCGAATTTGCCCGTGTTGTGTGCATGAAGCGCGGCAAGAACAAGGTCGTCGATGCTGCCTTTGGTGTAGGGACTTTCGATGACATGAACTTCCTGATTCCGCTCCGCTGCCCCTGAATTTCCCAGCTGCTTTTCGGAAAATTCGTCCGCCTTCTCGTAAAAAGTGTTGCGCCTCGTACCCAGTTCTTCCTGAAGCCTTTTCTGGTAGTCGCGGATTTCCTGAAAAATTATGTCGGCGAGAGTCAAACTTGCGTTAATCGAAGCGAGTTTTCGTCTGAGCGGCTTGTCAAACGGATTAAATTCCGATTTATAAATGAGTTCGTGCTCAACTTCCGCCCACGCATCCTGAAGAATCGTCCGCACCTGGATTTCGCAGACCAGATTTTCCGGCAAAGCAGGCGAAATGTTTTTTTGGGGCAGACATTCAGGAGGAATGGCAATCAGAATGTGAACTGATTCGTAGCCGAATTCCCTGAACGACTGTTCCGCGCCTTTCCGCTCAATTTCCTTTATTTCAAAATTTTCCTTCAGCTGATTTTCCACAACGGCAAGATCTTCCACAAAAGGACAAATCACGCGAATTCCAATCATGTCCGTCAGCGTTACCAATGCTGAACTTTTTCCTGCTTCCGCGGATTTTTGACGCAAAATTTTTTTGTAGTAACTCGAAAACGATTTTATCCGCGCCTTGTAAGTGGGATTCGACGAAATGGAAATTTTTTTCTTCAAAAGTGATTCCACGTTGTCCAGTATTTCGTTAAACGCAGGAATATAGGATTCGTATCGTTTTTTAATTTCAGTTTTATTCGGAATCGTATTTTTTTCAATCATTTTTTCAACTTGCATAAAAAAAGACCGTCCATCCGGACGGTCTTTCCAACTCACAAAGAAAAACTATTCCTGGGTTGAAGACTGTGCATTGGAATCAGAATCTTCGCTCAAAGATGAAGTGAATTCTTCTTCCGTTGCCATCTTGGATTTTTCAAGGTATCGGTTAACCTGTTTGTTACCGAAGCGAGACATTTCTCCATTCTGGCGTTCGCGTTCTTTCTTGGTGATGATTCCCCAAAGGTCTTCGTCATCAATGTCGCGGTCAGAAGTAAGGATTGCCAGGTCATAGATAACTTTTACATCCTTGAAGTATCCGATGAAGTTGTCACCGATGTGAGATGCATCGCGAGCAACCTGGAAACCTGCAAACTTAACATACGGAATTCCGCGCGGATAAATCGGATAAACCCGGATTTCTCGTGTGCGAACTTCTGAAATGTAGTCAGGATTGTTCCAGATGAGTGTCTTCCAACCGTCGAAGTAAAGATCGCCCATAAGGTATCGTTTTTCTACACCGTCGTTGTCTTTAAGAAGAACGTAGAGTGCGTGGGGGAAGTTCATTCCCATTGTCGTTACAGCGATTGATTTCAATGTTCCGACATTTCGTACAACACCATATCCGTCTTCAAAAAGGTATTTTCCTTTCTGTTCGTCGGTCTGTTCCTGTCGTTCGCCGTTTTCGTCAGCATCGGCAAGCGGTTCATAAGCAGGAATGTCAAAAGCAGGAACGATTCGTGCATTTGCATTGTTAGCCCAGGTCGGGAATACAACACGAACGCCCATTACGTTTTTTCCAGCGAAAGGAACGTCTGCACTGTCTTTTACAGGAGCGGCAACTACCTGAGAAAGGGCAACCGCTACCGGATTCTTTGCAGAAGAATTGAGCAGGATTTCCCATTCTGGAAGTGCCAGCGATGTCTTCATAAGTGTCTTTTGGTCACTTGTGAAAGATGCACCAGCGGCAACAGAATAATCCATAACAGTTCTGCTATTCTGCGTAGGATTTCCGTTTTCGTCTGCTACAGTGTCTGCATCGAGTTGTGTAAAATCGATGAGCATTGATTCCTTTGCAACAGCAAGTGTGCTTGCCAAAACCATTGCAGCAACAGTTAAAAATAAAGTCCTCTTCATTAGAAGCTCCTTTTAATACATATAATGATGTAGCCTTGTTTTCAAACAGTATCCATTAAGAAAAGATTTTTGTCAACTTAATTTTATTTTTTTTGGAAACCAGACAAAGCCGACTTTTCTTTCCCCAAAGGCACAAAAAAATACTCAAAAACCGAATTCAAATATTTTTTTTAATCTTCAAAAGCAATCTCTCCATCAATATATATATAAATTTTATAAATATTTGTGAAATTCTTCACAATATTCTTCCTGAGTAAACTTACGCCCTCCCGAAGTCCCACGTCGTCCAGCTTAAGTTTCAGCGCTTCCTTTGAAAGCCCCACAAAAAGTTCTTTTCCCTTCAGAAAGCAGAATTCGCATGAAGTTCCGTCAGAAAAAAGCGGTTTCAGTCTGTTTTGAACGGGTCCCAGAAGAATTTCGTCCACAAAAAACCGGATTTTTTCTTCGCGTTCCTGAATCGAAAAAGAATTCCGCGCGTCCACGGAAATTCTGCCTGAATCGTAGGAGGGAAAATAGAACACATATCTGTCGCGATTTTTTTTCCGGCCGTACGAAAATCCTGAAACGATTGCCGAAGCCAGAAAAATTCCCCAGAAAATCAGGGCGAAATTTCTTTTTGAACTGTTTTTCATTTAATTTCCCGTAAAACCGCGAGTTCTCTCGAAGTTCGTTACAAATTCCTGAAGCCCATTATATATTCCAAGGGAAAGTTTCTGCAAGTACCTGTCATCCGTGAGCAAAAGTCCTTCCTTTTTGTTCGTGAGGAATCCCAGTTCAATCAGCACGCTGGGCATTTTTGAATTTCTGCATACGAACCATTCTTCTTCCTTGATTCCGCGGGAATTGCTCTGCGAACCGACCTGCGCAGAAATTCCGTTCAGGATAAAACGCGCCATTAAAATCGATTCGGTGGTGTACTCTTCTTCAGTCATGCTGTTCAGAATCGGGATAATCGATGCTTCTTCGTTGATGGATTTTGAATTCAGAACCTGCCGGCGATATTCAGGAGAAAGGTACCACACTTCAAAGCCGGTAACATTTTCGTTCAGGCTGGAATTCACGTGAACCGAAACGTACAGAATCGCTTCGTTTTCCTTTAACTTCACCGAATTTGCAATTTCCGTCCGTTGTGCCAGCGTCAAAAAAACGTCCGTACTCCGCGTCATCAGAATATTTTTGTCCGGATACGCTTTTTTCAGATAATCGCGCAGTTTCAGCGAAACCGAAAGATTCACGTCCTTTTCCGTAACCTTTATTTTTTTTCCGTTTGAGTTGTGCGTTGCGCTTGCCCCCGGATCTTTTCCGCCGTGTCCCGGATCCAGAAGGATTGCACCGATTCTGTACGGATTTTCAGAATTTTCCGTTTTGAAAAAATTTTCCGCCATGTTAAAAAACGACCGCGACGAAACGAGTTTTCCGTCCTGAACCGAAGGCGCTTTTTCCATCACGATTTTTTTGTAATCCTGCAGGACGAATTCGTCTCCTGAACGAAACGAAATTCTGTGACCGTTTTTTTCCGCCATGCATGAAAGCGTCATGGGATCCCAGTAAACCGTAATTCCTGCTTTCTGTGCGTCATGCAAAAAATCCACCTGCGCCGAATTCTGTGCGAAACAAAAAACCTGAAAAAATGCAGCGGCAAAAAAAGCAGCTTTATTTTTCATCCGCCGCCTCCGAATCCGCGTAAAAAAGAATTCCCTGAATTCCGCCGCGAATCAAAAACCGGATGAATTTTTTTGCATCGAGTTTTCCGTGCGTCCTGCAAATTTCGTCGAACAGAAAAAGCGTCTGCCTTACGCTGCGGAAATTCCAGTCTTTTGCGCACCAGAAATTTTCATTTTTAACGGACGAAAAAAATTCCGCCGCCGAAGAATTTTCGCCGATGAATTTTTCATCCGTTCCGCGAAAAATTTCTTCCGCATCGAAATCAAAATCGTACGCGCTGAACGGAAAACCTTTTTCCTGCGGAAGTTCCGCGCCCGAAAGGAAATTTTCCGTTTCATCGTCAGCCGGTTCCAGACGGAGCACAATCCGTGAAACTGCATTTTCCGCGCCGCTTACCGCAAGCCGATTTTCCGGTGCAAGGGAAATTACGTTGCCGCATTTTTCCACATTGTTCCGCGGAAAAACTACGCGATCATTTTCCTTTACGCGGAAAAAAACATCCTTTACGAACGGACACGCTGCTGCCGAATCCGCGCCGTAAATTTTTTTCACCACGCCCGGAATCGAAATGAATGCACGTTCAGCGCTTGTCTTTACGGAAAAAATTTCATCCGCCGTCGGAAAGGAATTTTTTATGCCCAGGGAAATTTCCATCGCCGCCTTTGTCAGATTGAATCCCGACGAATACGGAAAAGTCCAGCCCGACATATATCCGCCCGAAAGCCGTGCCGCAATTTCGCCCACCATCGCGCCTTTTTCCGTAAGTTTCATGTCGCCTTTTGCCACGCCGTCAGTGAGTCCCAGCGCAAAAACTGCATCGGAAAAAACTTTTATCACTTCTTTTTTTTCGCTTTCGTCCGCCACGGAAGGCATCGTGTGACCGAGTTCCACGAAATACGGCTCGAAAAAAATATGACGGTCAGCGAATCCCGTTACGACGATTCTTCCGCCGGAAACCAGGGCATCCACCGAAAATTCCCTGCCCTTCATGTAATCTTCCACCACTGCTTTTTTTGTCCGGGAAAATTTTACGGCTTCCTTCAGCGCAAAAATAAATTCTTCCTGATTCCGTGCCAGCCTGCATCCGCGTGCGCCCATGTTGTCCACCGGCTTTACCACTTTCGGAAATTCCAGACCGATTTTTTTTCCGCATTCAACCTGCGAAAGGAATTCTTCATCCGCTTCAAAAAAATCCGGCGAAGGAATTCCGTTCCGTTTAAAACATTCCCGCATTAAAATTTTGTTGCTTGCATTCATCGCCGCTTCAAAACTGTGGGAAATCAGTCCGCATTTCTGTGCCGCATAAGAAACCGACGCAGAAAAATCCGTGCCCGCAGTAAAAACGCCGCACAGTTCCTTTCCCAGCGAAAAGGCGAATTCAGCGATTTTTTCCCTGTCCTTCAAATCGATTTTTTCAAAACGGTCGGCAAAGGGAACGCAGACTGCATGAGGATTTGCATCGATGACGAGCGCTTCGTAGCCCAGTTCTTTCGCCGCTTCAATCGACGGTTTCTGCAAAAATCCGGCACCAAGAATCAAAACATATTTTTTCATTTCAATTTATTTTCGGCGGAATGCAGGCGATTTTTAATTTTTAATTTTGCGGCAGTAAATTTCAAACGTGTCGCCCAGTTTTAAATTTTCCGTAATTTTCCGCAGAATTTTCATCAGCGTGCCGTCAGGTTTTATTTTCAGTTTTTTTACAGCCGGAAGGCGTTCAGGATGAATTCCCGTGGAAACGATTTTCATCACCGAAAAGCCGTATCGTTTTAAAATCGACCGTGCCCGCGGAATTTCCCAGACGGAAAAATGATCGGCAGGACTTTCGTCGAAAAATTTCTGCGTACTGAATTTTCCGCTGATTCCCGAAGCCGACGGAGTTCCGAACGCAAAAATTCCGCCGTCCTTTACAATCGAAGAAATTTTTTTCAGCACCGAATCCAGATTTTCAAAATGTTCAATGACGAACCACATCGTTACCGCATCGAATTTTTCCATGCCGAATTCCGTTTCCACGTCGCAGTCAGGAAATTTCGCCAGTACCGCCGGAAAATTCAATTTTTTCTGAACGTATTCCACCGCAACTTTTGAAACGTCCGAGCCGAAAACCTGCCAGCCGAAATCATTCGCCGCATCCAGAAAAGGTCCCATGGCGCATCCCACATCCAGCACCGAAGGCATTCCCGTTCCCTTTAAATTCCGGTTTGAAATTCTGTACAGAAAATCAATCGTAGAAATTCTGCGGACGCAATTCTGCTTTATGGAATCGAAATCTTCCAGATAAGTTTTGCCGTATTGTTTCGCGTAGTCTTCAAAAAAATACGAACGGTTGTATTCAGTTTCTTTTTCCGACGACGTCCATGAAATGTAAATCATTCCGCATTCCGCGCATCTTCTGAACGTACGGAATTTTGTCCGCGCAACGATTTTATTTTTGTGCCCGCCGATTTTTTTGCAGACCGGACAGTCGAAATGTTTTCCGCCCGAAATTTTTAAAAGAAAATCCGAAACGCTTTTTTCTTCCGCACCGAACGAAGGCGAAAGTTTTTCCGTGTGCATGAGAATTTTTTTAAAATTTTCCGCGGAAATTTTTTCAGGCCTGACGCATTCAAATCCGAAGGAAGCCGAAAGTTTTTCGTGCAGTCCTGAAGTTCCCAGAAGCAGGACGAAGCATCCGGCTTTCAGCGCTTCAAACGAAGTGAATCCGTAGTGCGTCACCACCAGATCGAATTCAAAAAGTTTTTCCCGCAGATTTTCCACGGGCAGAATCACCGAAATATTTTTTTCAAGTCCGCGCGGAATTTTTTTTTCGCATTCAGTTCTGCTTTCCGCCGACGGAAGAATCAGCGTAACGGAAATTCCGTTTTCCGCCAGAGCCGCCGCAGCCTTCAGCGAAAGTTTTTTGGGGTCTTCTCCGCCCAGAGTCACCGCCGCCTTTTTTATGATTCTGTTTTCGTTTTTGTTCCGCCGGTTTTTCGGAAGCGGAATGAAGCCCGGTTCAGCAAGATTCACGCACCGTTTTTTTTCCGCGGAAGGAAGGATGTCCAGAACGTACTCAAAAATTTCGCTGTCGGAAGAACCGTCGTCCATGGCAAGCACCGGAATTTTTTCCGCCAGACTTTCAGCGAATTTTTTTTCCGCCGAAAATAAATCCGTCACCGCCAGCGCATAGGAATCCAGGCACGAAAGATTTTCCACGATCTGAAATTTTTCCAGACCGTTTTTTCCTGCTTCCGCCAGAACTTCCTGCCGTTGGGTTAAATCCGCGTCTTTATCGATGTAAATGTCCCAATTATTTTTTATTGCAATGCTGATGCAGCGACGGAGATGTCCAGTGCCCTGCCCTTTTTTCACCGACGGAAAAAGCAGAACCGGATTTTTTATGCCCGGAGTTTTCAGCGCAGAAAGAATTTCTTCCGTGGAATAAGGCATTTTTGCTTTCGGATTTTCTGAAATTTTTTTTACGATTTTCTGTGCGCGGATAAAATCAGCCTGCGTGTCGACTGTCGTACGGAAATCAGGAAAATTATATTTTGCAGGCGCCTTCAAAAAAATGCAGTTGAATTTTTCGCGGTGATTGTAAAGTGCCGGTCCCACGTGTTCGTGATCGTAAGGCAGGGAAGTTTCCGCCGCGGCTTTCAAAAGCGACCGTGCATCAAAAACTTCCACGCCCGAACCATGAGGCAGTCCCGAAAAAGTCATGTAGTCGATTTTTGTTTCGCGGGATTTCCGCAAAAATTCGTCGAGCAGATCCTGGGCAGCATCAAAAAACAGAAACGGATTGTCGGCAGTTCCGCGCAAAACTACGTCGGCCTTTGATTCAGAAATTACGCCGCAGAATCGAGCAAGCACATCTTCCTTTGAGCCGGAAAAAAAATTCCATCCGCATTTTTTTGCAACGGGAAAAAGTTCGTCCGCGCTCTCTCCGTCCACCGCCAGAAAATATTTCGATGCCTTAACTTTTTTCAGCGCAGAAAGCGTCCACTCCAGAACCGGTTTTCCGCCCAGATTCAAAAGCGCTTTCCGGGGCAGACGTGAAGACGAAAGGCGGCACTGAACCACCACCACCACGTTCTTTTTTTCAAGAGAATTTTTTATTTCCGATGCGATTTTTTTTAAATTCATTTTTCCCCTTCCCCGTTAAAAATCATCCGCGCCAGTTTTCGATAAGCGAAACTGCATCCGTCTTGAACCGGTACTGATTTTTTTTCACCCACCGGCTTGCATCGCGGAACTGCCTGAACGATTCCAGAAATCCGCATTCACTCCGCGCCTTGAACGGCAGAAACGAAAGCGCATTTATTTTTCCGTGGTCGCTGGAAAAAACCGGAATTAAATTTTTCAGATAAAAGCGCAGGTACGAAATGTCCACCGTCCGGTTTTCTTCAGGAAAATTTTCCGTGTAAAAAAAATCGAAGCCCGTGGACAGAAGCGTTTTTTCGCCCCAGAGCCACGACCTGAAAAAGAAATCGATTTTCTGCCAGTACTCCGAAGAAATCGTGTAGTCGATTCCGCCGAGCAGAATAAATTTTTCGCGGTCATAAAACGCCGAATAATCAAACGGATAAAGCGTCTTCCGTCCGTCCGAAAAAGAAAATTCCGATTCGATTTTAAAAACTGATTTTTCCGCGGAAGGAAAAAACGTCACGGGAATTTTTGTTGCACCTGAAGAAAAAAGTCGCGGCGCAATGCAAAAAATTTTTTTCTGCATGAGTCGGTTCGCGGCAGTCTGCGTAAACTGAATTTTTTCAAAGCAGAGTTCTTCCTGCAAAACCAGAACGTATTTTGTTTCCGCCACCGAAAAAGCCAGATTCAAAAGTTCTCCCTGCGAAACTTCTTCCTGCGTTACGATAAATTTCACCGACGGAAATTCAGCGGAAAAAGAAACCGTGCATTGTTTTTCAGACGGCGGATTCACGCTGATGATTTTTTCAAATCCTTTTTCCAGAACATTTTTTAAAACCCGTTCGCGGAAAGGTCTGCCGTTTCTGCTGAGCAGAACGCACGTCACCGGAACGGGGCCTTTTTTTGCGTTTTCATTTCCGCAGAGAACGATGTACGGAATTTTGTGCTGATTAAAAATTGAAGGTATAGAATTCATCGCAGTTCCCGCATTTTTCGCAATAATCTTTTTTAAAGTCGGCTTCAAACCGAACTGAAATTTTTTCCCAGATGTCTTCCAGATTTTCGTCGAACGCATTTCCCGCGGAATCGAAAAAAAACTGCCTGCATACCGGAACGCTTCCGTCGCACAGAATCGTCATGTCGCGTTTTAAATGCCAGCACGAATTCCGTTCCAGCGGAGACAAATCAGCGCTTTTTCTGTCGGGAAGAAATTTGCAGAAATCGTTGTACTTTTGAATCAGGACGTTTCCGCCCGACGGAGAATTTTTCGCGTGCCAGAATCTGAAAAAATTTTCCAGGTCATCTTCGTTTTCGTTCATGCGCGTAAACTGCGGATAAACTGCGCCCGGAAAAAATTTCTGCAAAATTCCCACGGATGAAAATGCCGCATCGAAATTTCCGCCGTCAAAAATTTTTTCGTAATTTTCTTTTGTGGTCGCGTCCAGAAAAACAATCCAGAATATCCGCGGATTTTTTTCTGCTGAATTTTTTTCGTCCTGATACGAATCAGCAATGCGCCGGATTTTTTCCGCAAGTTCTTCCGTTAAAAGCGTTCCGTCCGTTTCGATTAAAAGCGACAATTTTTTCCGCTTCAAAACTTCTTCCGCAAAGGACAAAAATTTTTCGTGCAGAAGCGGTTCGCCCCAGGCAGAAAGTCCCACCACGGCGTCTTCAGAAAAATCAGAAATTTTTTTTACGAGCGCGCTGAATTTTTTTTCGTCCATGTCGCTGAAAATTCCGTTTTCGTTTTTCCGCGGATTCACGCCGAATTTTTCAAAAAAAATTTTTCTGTACGGCGAATAAAAAGCGTCTGCATTGACGTTTGCGGAAATCTGCACGTTGTAAAAGGCAGGCAGCGTCCGCTGTACGCACGAAGAATTTTCCGCGAGTTCCGAAAGGGAATCGGCATTCAGGGGAATATTTTTTTCCGCGGAAATTTCAAAAAGTTTTTTGCAGGCAAGCGCGTTTCTTTTCTGTGCGCATGAAAAATCCAGCCGCAAAAGCCTGTAATCTTCCGGCGCAAGAACCGATTCAATTTCAAAGGAATTTATGTCGGTTTTTAAAATTTCAAAAATCGATTCAGTGCTGAATTTTTTTTGTGCAAGATTCCGGCATTTTTCGTTTTCCCCGGAAGTCATCAGCGAAAGCAGGATGTTCACCGTGCCCGCGTTGATTTCTTCAGGCGCAAAACCTTTGGGATAACCGTCGGCAAAAGTGTATTCGGAAATAAATTTTTCGTGGTCGTGCAGAATTTTTTCCGTGAGCGCAGAATCCAGAAACGGACGGTCGGCAAAAGAAATGACGGCGTTGTCTGCATGAAATTCCGCAAGTTTTTCTGAAAGTTCCTGAAAAAAAATCTGATTCGTCCGGAATTCCTTTTCGATTAAAACGATTTTTTTTTCACTGAACGCGCGCAAATTTTCTTCCGCGAATTTTCTGTTTTCCGGGCAGCACGCAATCACCGTTGCCAGCGAATCAGGAACGCGCACCGACCATTCCACGCATCGATCGAACGCAGATTTTCCGTCAAAAATTTTATCGAAAGCATGGGGCGAAAATTCTCCCGCATACAAAAAAACTAAATTCTTCATCACTGCATTATCGGAAAAAGTATTGTGCAAATTAAAAGGAATGTTTAAAATCCGCGGAAACGTTTTTTCAGGTGGCGTATGGAAGCGAAAAAAAATGATCCCATGACAGTTTCACAGCTGACGAATCTCGTAAAGGAAATGCTGGAAGGTTCGTTTCAGAACATTTCACTCAAGGGCGAAATTTCAAATTTCAAACCGAGTTCGGCGGGACACATTTATTTTTCACTGAAAGATTCCGAAAGCCAGATTGCGGCGGTAATGTTTCGCGGTGCGGCGGCGGCTTTAAATTTTCTGCCCAAAGACGGAATGATGGTTACGGTGCGCGGAAAAATTACGGTTTATGCTCCCCGCGGAAATTATCAGATTCAGGTTTCGTCGATGATTCAGTCAGGCACGGGCGACATCATGGAAATGCTTGAAATCCGTAAGAGAAAATTTGCAGCGGAAGGACTTTTCGACGGCAGCAGAAAAAAAAAGATTCCGCGTTTTCCAAAAACCGTCGGCATCGTAACCAGCGCAAACGGTGCGGGACTCAGGGACATTTTAAATATCCGCAGGCGACGGAACGATAAAGTCAGCGTCATTATTTTTCCGACTCTGGTGCAGGGCGAAGAAGCGGCAAAAAATATTTCGTACATGATAAAAGTTGCAAACCGTTTCAAAATGTGCGACGTGCTGATTGTGGGACGCGGCGGCGGTTCCCTTGAAGATCTGCTTCCGTTCAGCGAAGAAATCGTGGTGCGTGCCATTTCTGATTCAGTCATTCCCGTAATTTCCGCGGTGGGTCACGAAATCGACTGGGCGTTGAGCGATTTTGTTGCCGACGAACGTGCGCCTACTCCGAGTGCTGCGGCTGAAATTGCCATTCCCTTAAAAGAACAGACCACGGAACAAATCCGTCAGTACGCCGAAAATTTAAAAAGCGAAATGCATGACCGCATAGAAAATCTGCGTCTTCTTCTGCGCGCATTCAACGTGAACAACATGGTAACGCGGCTTGAAAACATCGAACAGAAATATTCCGAACGGTTCGACAGGGCGTTTGATTCGCTGAAAAATTCCATGGAAAAAATTCTTCTGGAAAAGCGGACGAAAATAAATTTCTTCCGGCAGAATTTGGAAAACTGCAATCCGCAATTTGTGTTCGACCGCGGATTTTCAATGGTGTGCGATCAGAACGGAAAAATCATCCGCAATGCCGCTCAGATTTCGCCGGGACAAAAAATTGAAATCCGCCCCGCTTCGGGAAAAATTTTTGCATCGGTGGAAAAAATCGAAATCCATCAGGGAGAAAAAAAATGACCAACTTTGAAGAAAAACTTTCCAGGCTTGAAGAACTTTCGGAAAACATAAAACGCAGCGACATCAGTCTGGAAGACGCGCTGAAAAATTTTGAAGAAGGAATCAGGCTTGCAAAATCCATGGAAAAATCGCTGGACGAAATGGAAGGAAAAATTCAGATTCTGCTGAACAATCCTGACGCAGACGATGAAAGCGAAAAAAAATCCGCGGGAAAAAAATCGGACAAAAAAAATTCCGCAGAAAAAAATTCCGGTTCGCCTGAACTTGGACTTTTCGACGAAACCACGGAAATCAACGGAACGCGATCATGACGAAAAAAAGCGTGCGTCTTTTGCCCGGCGAAGTTGCGCGGAAAATTGCAGCGGGTGAAGTAATCGAGCGGCCTTCGTCAATCGTGCGCGAACTTCTGGACAATGCAGTGGACAGCGGTGCGACAAAAATCCGCGTGGAAATCTGGGGCGGCGGCATCGACAAAATTCGCGTAATGGACAACGGCTGCGGAATGACAAAAGAAGATTTGCAGAACTGCGCGCGTCCTCATGCCACGAGCAAAATTTCTTCCGAAGAAGACCTGCTTCATCTGACCACGCTCGGTTTTCGCGGAGAAGCGCTTTCGTCCATGGCTGCCGTGAGCCGTCTTGAAATTACCAGCGGCGGATTTAAAATGCGTTCGTCGGTTACGGAAGACCACGTGATTTCTCCATGCGCCATGACTGAAGGAACGATTTCGCAGACCACGGATCTTTTTGAAAATTTTCCTGCGCGCCGGCAATTTTTAAAGCGACCGTTCGCGGAAGGAATTCAGTGCAGGACGATTTTCAACGAAAAAGTTTTGTCGCGGCCTGACATAGAATTTTCTTTTTTCAGCGACGGAGAAGAAAAAATTTTTCTGCCAAAAAATCAGACGCTGAAAGAACGCTTCGTGCAGGTTCAGAATTTTTTTGAAAGCGAAGATCTTTTTTACGAAATAAATTTCAGCGATCCGGAAAAAAAATTTTCGTTCAGCATGATAATCGGCGAACCGTCAGTAAACAAAAATTCGCGGAAAGAAATTTCGGTTTACGTCAACGGGCGGAAAATTCAGGAGTACTCGCTGGTGCAGTCAGTCGTCTACGGAACGCAGGGATATTTTCCCAACGGAACTTTTCCCGTGGCATGCGTGTTCATTCAAATCGAACCGTCGCTGGTGGATTTCAACATTCATCCGGCAAAAAAAGAAGTGCGCTTTAAAGACATTTCCGGCGTTCATCATGCAATCAGTTCCGAAGTAAAAAAATTTTTCAGGACGCATACGGTACAAAATCTTCTGCAGCAAAACGACGGCGAAATTTCAGCAGAAAAAAATTTTTTGTTTCCCGCGGAAATTCCCGACGAAAAATTTATTGTAGACGAAAATTTTTCAGCAGGAAAAAAACTTCATTTTGCTTCGCCGAAAGTTTCAGCGTTTTATTCTGACGTTCGCAAGAAAGACGGACGGCGCAATTTTTTTTCAGCGGAAAATTCTGAAAAAATTTTTGAGCGCAGGCAGCAGTCCTTCAGGCCGAATTTCATTCCGTCGGAAAACGAAGCCGGAGATTCAGCGGAAAATTTTCATTTCGTCGGAAGCGCACTGGGAACTTTTTTGATCGCGGAAAAAAACGAAACGCTTTACATCATCGACCAGCACGCAGCGCACGAAAGAATTCTCTACAATAAAATCATGGCGGAATCGTCTCAGCGGCAGATGCTTTTAGTTCCCATCCGGATTCAGACCGAAAGCAGCGAAGACGACGAATACATTTCGCGCATGGAAAAAAAATTCGACGAAGCAGGATTTTCGTGCAGAAATCTTGGCGACGGACAATGGGAATTTTCTTCCGTGCCGATTCGCTGGAAAGGAACCGAAGCCGATTTAAAAAGCGACATTCTGGACAGACGGATTTCGCCCGCTGACATCATGAACGCCATCGCCGCATCCACCGCATGCAGGAGCGCAGTAATGGACGGAACGATTCTGGACGACGACACCGCACGGGAAATCGCAAAGGAAGCGCTGAAACTTCCCGACCCGCATTGTCCCCACGGCAGACCGGTTTTCACGTCGATTACGCGGACGCAACTTTTTTCGCTCGTAAAAAGAATCTGATTTTTTTTCCGCGGAACGAATTCGTTTTTTTTTAAAGCTGCGACAAAAGCTGCTCCACTTCGGCTTTTTTGAAATTCGGCGCCCTGGATTGCAGGTAAAGCAGATATTTTTCTGCGCTTTCGGAATCGCCCTGGGAAATGCACACGCGGGACAATTCCAGGAACCAGTCCCAGTTGTCGCTTTTCGATTTGACGAGTTCTTCGTAGAGCGTCCGTGCGTTTGCGTAATCCGCCGATGCTGCATAGGAACGCGCCAGATTTTCTTTTACGGTAGAATTTCCGCCGTCGATTGCCAGGGCGTTTTTGTAAAATTTTACTGACGAAGCAAAATCTTTCGTGTTGCGGTACGCGCTTCCCAGATTGTTGTTCACTTCAAAATTTTTCGGTTCGACCTTGTACGCGCGCAAAAGAACCGTAATGGCTTCATCGTTTTTATTTTGCGACAGAAGAATTTTTCCCAGATTGACGTTCGCCTTTACGTGATTTGCATCCAGCGACAAAGTTTCACGGTACAGATCCGCCGCAGAATTTTCGTCGCCGGTTTCCTGCATCAGAAGTCCGTAATTGTAATCGATGTTTGCCTTCACGGATTTTTCAGTCTGTCCGCGATTTTCGTACGCTTTTTTTGCGTAATCAAGTGCATCCGATTTTTTGTTCTGCGCATACATCACCGACGAAAGGTTGTAGTAAGTGAGCGCATTTTTTTCGCTGGTGGAATCGGAACATGAAAGCGCCTTCAGAAAATTTTCTTCAGCCTTTGCGTAATTTTTCTGTTCGGAATAGCACGAGCCGAGTTCCTGATAAGTCTGCGCACGGGACGGATTTATTTTCAGCGCGGAATTGTAGCACGAAATCGCCTGATCGAATTTTTTGTCTTCCGCGTAAAGATGACCTGCCGCCATGTAAGCGTTTTCGTGGGACGGATTGATTTTGTACGCGGTCTGATACGATGCCAGCGCTTCTGCATTTTTTCCCATCTGCTCCTGAACGAATCCTGAATTGTAATGGGCCGGTGCAAAATTCGGTTCGAGCCTGATGGAATTTTTAAACGCCGTAAGGGATTCGTTGTATTTTTTCTGCATGGCAAGAACGCGTCCGAGCTGATAATAATTTCGCGCACTGGACGGATCGTTCTGAACTGCACGACGCAGATAGGTTTCCGCGGATTTCAAATCCTTTTTTTTCAGCGAATCCATTCCCATGACGAAAAGTGCATCGGAATCGTTCGGCGTATTCTGAATCGCGCTTTTTGCCATTTCGCCCGCTTTATTTAAAACGTCATTTTTTTCCTTACCCTGAAATTTTTCGGAACCGTCGTAGAGTGCGATTGCGCTTTCGCCGTATTTTTCGCCTGCATATTTTTTGTCGTCCTGAGGCATATTTTTCTGCACGTAGGAAAATTCGTTCAGCGCGCCGGATGCATTTTTTTCATCCAGATCTTTTTTTCCGCGGACGATTGCATCTTCCACGCCTTTTTTCTGCTTTGCCAGCGCTTCCGCCCTTGCCTTCTGTTCCGCAGCAAGACGCTCTTCTTCAGCCTTTTTTTCCGCGGCGATTCT
>CAZACA010000018.1:15504-19107 GCA_964483515.1 uncultured Treponema sp. | reverse complement strand
TCCGATTCCTTTGCCCGGCCTTCGTATTTTCCGCGGGGGAAAATCCGGGAATGACTGTGAAAAAAATCACGCAAAAGGGAAATTCGGGGCTAAATCCGCCGAAATCGTGATTACTGCAAAAGAATTCAGCAAAATCAATGGAAAACGCCGGAAAATTTTTATAGAATCATGGAAAAATGATGCAAAAGAGTGTGATTTTTTTCACAAGCATCGCGATTTACTTTCAAGGGGAAAAAAATGTCCAGAGTTTTCAATTTTAGCGCGGGTCCATCATGCCTGCCTGAAGAAGTTTTGAAAGAATGTGCCGCCGAAATGCTCGACTACAATTCAACGGGTCAGAGCGTCATGGAAATGAGCCACCGTTCAAAAGCGTTCGAGCCGATTATTGCCAGTGCAGAATCCCGCGTCCGTTCGCTGATGAAAGTGCCCGACAACTATAAGGTGCTTTTTTTGCAGGGAGGAGGATCCACTCAGTTTGCCATGGTTGCGCAGAATCTCGGCACGGGAAGCGGAAAGGCAGCGTACATTCAGACCGGAGTCTGGGCGAAAAAGGCAGCCGCTGAAGCAAAAAAACTCGGCGTAAAGGTCGACATAATTGCATCCAGCGAAGACAAAGGCTATTCATACATTCCGCGGGTGGAAAAAATCGACGGCGACTACGATTACGCGTACATCTGCTTCAACAACACGATTATGGGAACTCACTACGAATACATTCCGCAGACGGGAAAAATTCCGCTGGTTGCCGATATTTCTTCATGCGTCATGAGCGAAGAACTGGACGTTTCAAAATTCGGACTGCTTTTTGCAGGAGCGCAGAAAAATCTTGCACCGGCTGGAGTAACGCTTGTAATTATTCGTGACGATTTGATTTCGGAAAAAACTTTGCCCGGAACTCCCACCATGCTTACGTACAAAATTCACGCGGAAAACGGAAGCATGTACAATACGCCGCCATGCTACACCATTTACGTTCTGGACAAAGTTCTGGCGTGGATTGAAAAAAACGGCGGAGTAAAGGGAATTCATGCGCGGAACGTAGAAAAAGCACAACTTTTGTATAGTTATCTTGATGACAACGAAGGCGGATTTTATCATGCAACGGCACAGAAAGGCAGCCGCTCGCTGATGAACGTTCCGTTTCTGACGAAATATTCCGCGGGCGCAACGGACGAAGCGAGCCTGGCAAAGGAAAAGGAAATCAACGACAAATTCGTAAAGGAAGCAGCCGCAGCAGGTCTGGTGAATTTAAAAGGTCACAGGCTGGTGGGGGGAATGCGTGCAAGCATTTATAACGCCATGCCTCTGGACGGAGTAAAGGCACTTGTTGAATTCATGAAAAAATTCGCCGCAGAAAACTGAAATTCAGCGGAAAATAAAATAATCGGAGTGAAAAATGTATAAAATTCAGACTTTGGACAGAATCAGCGCGGTAGGACTGGACAATTTTCCGCGGGATGACTACGAAATCGCCAGTGAAATCGTAAAACCGGATGCAATTCTGGTTCGCAGCCACGACATGCTTTCCATGGAAATCGATTCGACGGTAAAGGCGGTGGCCCGTGCAGGTGCAGGCGTAAACAATATTCCGGTGAAAGACCTGGCGCAGAAAGGAATCGTCGTGTTCAATACGCCGGGCGCAAATGCAAATGCCGTAAAGGAACTTGTGGTGCTGGGGCTTCTTCTGGCGAGCAGGCCGGTCATTGCTGCAAACCGATGGGTGAATTCTCTGGCAGGAAAAGGCGCGGAAATTGCAACGCTGGCGGAACAGGGCAAAAAAAATTACGTCGGTCAGGAAGTAAAGGGCAAGACGCTGGGAGTAATCGGACTGGGAGCGATTGGTGCGCAGGTGGCGAATACGGCGGTGGAACTGGGCATGAATGTAATCGGTTACGACCCGTTCCTTTCGATTGACGCTGCATGGAGCCTGAATCATCAGGTTCGGCACGCGGAAACGCTGGACACACTTCTGTCAAAGGCGGACTACCTTACGTTCCATGTTCCCGAAACGCCTGACACAAAAGGATTCGTCAATTCAAATACGATTAAAAACATGAAGGACGGAGTGCGGCTCATAAACATTGCGCGGGGCGGGCTCGTAAACAACGAAGACGTTCTGGTGGCAATAAAATCAGGAAAAATTTCGTGCATGGTTACGGATTTTGCTGCGGAAGAACTGATTGCGTGCGATAAAGTAATCTGTCTGCCTCATCTGGGCGCGTCCACTCCCGAAGCTGAAGACAACTGTGCGGTCATGGCGGTAAAGGAACTGCGTGATTTTCTGGAGCGCGGAATCATCAAAAACAGCGTGAATTTCCCCAAGACTACCACGGACAACCCCATTCCGGCGGGCGGAACACGGCTCTGCATCAGTCACAAAAACGAACCGGGTCTTGTGGCGCAGTTTACGACGATTCTGGGCAAGGCAAAACTGAACATCGAAGGCATGGTGAATCAGAATCGCGGCGAAGTGGCGTACAACATAATCGACGTGGCGGGAAAAGTTGACGATGCGACGCTGGCAGACCTGGCGAAAATCGAAAACGTAACGAAAGTTCGGCCGATTTATTCGTAAAAAATCCGCAGAAAAAAAACGGATCCGTCTGCGGAAAAAAATGCAGGCGAATCCGGTCATGAATCAGAAAAAAATCAGAAAATCCGCGGAACTACATGGATTCCTTTAAAACGCTTCCGAAATTCCTTAAATAATCGAAAAACGAAACGTACGCCAGAATTACGCAGACTGCAAAAAATCCGTTGCCGGCGAATTTCAGCGCATTCATGTTTACGTCAAGAATTTCCGCGAGATTCGTTCGCACCAGAATTTCCTGAAAAAGCGCAAAAAAACACGACACGACGTAAAAAACAGTCTTTATTTTGCCGCCTTTCCGTGCAGCAATGGCAGTTCCTTTTTTTGCCGCCACCATCCGCAGGAAATTCTGGCTGAATTCGCGGTAAAAAATCAGGACGTAAAAAACCGAAATCATGTAGCCCGAAAAAACAAAGCACGTGAACATGGAAAGATGCAGAAAAACATCCGCGAAAGGATCGAACATTTTGCCGAAGTCGCTCACTTCATTTTTTTTCCGCGCAAAAAATCCGTCGAAAAAATCCGTCAGTTCAGCAGCGGCAAGGACGGGCACGGGAAGAATCGAAAAAATCCACGACGCAATGCTTCCGTTTTCCAGACGAAACCAGACGGGAATGTTGTACATTACGAAAATTACCGGCGCAAGAATCAGCCGCAGAAGTGTGAATTTGTTGGAAGTTTTCATGGCGGAAGTTTAGTTCATTTTGAAAATTTTAGCAACAAAAGCGGATTATAACAATTTTTATAACAGTTTGCGTGCTTGACAAAATATTCCGGCGCGGATTACGCTCTTGTTGCAAAGGTTTTTGCAAAAAAAAATTTAAAAAATCTTAGCCATAAAATGCGCTTCTGAGATTTGCTTTCGGCAAGTAGGAAGTGAAAAATGATTATTAAAAGTTTTAGGAAAATCCTGCCGTTTATTGCTGCAATTTCAATCAGTCTGTTTTTTTCAAGCTGTTGTACGGATTTTGGTGAAGAAAAAACCGACGACGACAATTCGCGAAATGCAGGAA
>CAZACA010000018.1:0-15404 GCA_964483515.1 uncultured Treponema sp. | reverse complement strand
CGCGACTACTGATTTTCATAAAGATTAAAAAATTGATCCGGAATCTTTCTGTCAGAAAGGTTTGGCCTTTAATTTAAATGCAATCTGAATGTACTTCCTGATGTGTTGGAGAAGCGAAAAGGAAGTGAAAATGATTACTAAAAGTTTTAAAAAATTTATTTTGTCTGCTTTGTGCGCATCGCTGTGCTTTCTGTCATGCAAAAAACGCGATGACAAGGTCGTTACGTCATGGAGTCACCGTTACAACAATCTTTCCACGGTGATTACGCTTTATTTTTACAGGGACGACACGTTCAGCATAAAGCAGCTTTCGGGCGGAAATTATCTTACGCTTGCCCGCGGAACTTACATCGGCGACACGACAAAAAATACGTTCTACACAAACGTCGTGGAACTCACCTACATCTACGAATACGATGACCGCGACAAACTGCTTGAAAAAAACGAAAGTCCGCAGACTGAATCCGTGGTCATAAAAGGGCACGAACTGCATCTGGAGGAAGGCGACGACGATTCGTTTGATTTTACCCGCGACTATTAGGGAAATTTTTCTGCGGAAAGATTTCATTTAATTCGTCAGAATGTGCTTCCTGGTTCGGCGGAAAGGAAGTGAAAATGAAAAATTCGATTTTTCAAAGGACGGCGGTAACTGCTTTGTGCGCATTCGTGATTTTTCAGTTTGCAAACGGAATTGCAGAAAATTCGCGGATCGTTACGAAGTGGGTTCATCGCGACGACGAAACGGAAACGCTGCTTTTTTACAACGACGGAACTTTCGGCGTTTTGTACACTGAACGGGGCGAAACTTTTCTGGTGGCAAAAGGAACTTACAGCGGCAACACGAAAAAAAATACTTCACCCGCGAATGACGTTGTTCTGACGGTAACGCACATTGCCGAAGACGATTACTGGACGCTGAACAAACTGAATTATCCGAAAGGCGAAGTGACGATTCTGGAAAAGCACCTGATATGGAAGGACAGCAGCAACGAACTGAATTTCAAAAAAATGTAGGAATTTCCGGTGGATTTTTTTCCGCCGGATTTTTTTTATTTTTTCCAGTACGACGGCATTAAAAAAATGAAAATCGTAAAAAGTTCAAGGCGACCGGCAACCATTACCAGGCAGTACCACCATTTTACCGCCGGAGGAAGAAATCCGCAGTTGAACGACGGACCGAGTTTTCCGAATGCAGGTCCCGTGTTTCCGGCCATCGTCAGCGCACCCGAAAACGACGTAAGCAGGTCTACGCCGAAAATCGATGCAAAAAACGCCGAAAAAATTATCAGCGCAAAATAAAGTGCAAAAAACGCCGCCACGGAAAAAACCAGGTCAGTTCGTCCTGCCTGCCTGTTCAGCCGCACCGAAAAAATTCCGTGGGGATGAAGAATTTTCAGCATTTCGTTTTTAAGCTGCTTGAATAAAATTACCCAGCGCACGACTTTTACGCCGCCCGAAGTGCTTCCCGAACTTCCGCCCACAAAAAGCAGCAGAAAAATTACGATTTGCGACGCAGGCTTCCAGAATGTGTAATCCGAAGTGGAAAATCCCGTGGTGGAAATTATGCTCGCCACCTGAAACGCTGAAAACCGGAGTGAATTCAGGATTCCGCCGAAAAAATTCCGCTGCAAAATCGTTACGCAAAAAATCGAAACGGCACAAATTCCCAGGTACGCCTTAAATTCCGAATTTATCTTGATTTCCTTTAAGTCGCCCTTAAAAAGATAAAAATAAAGCGAAAAATTTATTCCCGAAAGGAACATGAAGCAGAAGCATATCCAGTCGATTGCCGCCGAATCATACGATGCGATGCTTGCGTTCCGCGTGGAAAATCCGCCCGTTCCCAGCGTAGAAAAAGCGTGGCAGAGTGCATCGATGAAATCCATTCCGGCGATTTTTAAAAGAATCGTTTCCAGTGCCGTCATGCCCAGATAAATGAACCAGAGAATTTTTGCGGTAGTCGTAATTTTCGGCGTGAATTTGCCTTTTTCGGGGCCAGTCGTTTCCGCCTTGATGAGCTGAAATCCGCCCACGCCCAGAATCGGCAAAAGAGCCACTGTCAGCGCCACGATTCCCATTCCGCCCAGCCAGTGCATCAGGCATCGCCACATATTTATGCTTCGCGGAAGTGATTCGATTTCGCCTAAAATTGTTGCGCCGGTTGTCGTAATTCCGCTGACGCTTTCAAAAACTGCATCGGTTATGTCCGGAATTGCGCCGGAAAAATAAAGCGGAACTGCACCGAAAACCGACGAAAAAATCCACGCCAATGCAACCACCG
Organism: uncultured Treponema sp.; assembly: GCA_964483515.1. GTDB lineage: Bacteria > Spirochaetota > Spirochaetia > Treponematales > Treponemataceae > Treponema_D. The sequence continues at coordinate 13,123 of CAZACA010000018.1, read as the reverse complement.
CGTAACTTGCACGCACGGAAAGGGTAGATTTTTTTTTGCGTCCTGAAAAAATAAAAATTCCGCCCAGAATCCAGCTCGCCGCCATGGGAATTAAAAACGACGGAATCACGCTGAATTCTCCGCAGAAAATCGCCGTAAAAATCGGAATTAAAAACGAAGTTCCCACGATGGAAACGATAAAAAATAAAATCCGCAAAACTGTAAAAGTCATTTTTTCCTCTAGCGGCTGAATTTTTCCAGCACTTTTTTGTCGCCGGTTTTTTCAATGATGACAAGATGATCGCCCACGGAAAAAAACGTATTTCCCTGGGGAAGTTCGTACTTTGCGCCGCCCGGTTTCCGCACCAGAAGAATCAGGAATTCGCCGGGACTCGCAATGTCTTTCAGCTGTTTGCCGATGAATTTGCTTGACGACGGAAGGTCGCATTCCACGATTTCAAATTCGCCGTTTGCAACCGTATGAATTCCCGTAACGCTTTTTCCGTGCAGGTGGCTGATAATCGAATCCACCAGAGTGTCGCGCATGGGAATTGCCACGTCGATTCCAAGTTTTCGCGCAATGTTTCCGAACTGTGACTGTGCAACCAGCGCGATTGTTTTTTCTACGCCCAGCGATTCAAGGTACGCGGAAACAACCATGTTCATTTCGTGATTGTGCGTGGCGCAGATTACCAGATTGTATCTGAAAATTTTTTCTTCTTCGATGAATGAATCGTCGGTAATGTCGGCGTTGAAAACTTTTGCCTGGGGAAATTTTTCTTCGGCTTCTTCGCAAAGTTTTTTGTCGTTGTCGATTATGGTCAAAGTCTGTGTCGAACGCTTCGTTCCGTTGAAAATTTTTTGCAGGAGCGACGATTTGTCTTTTTCGATTATTCTGTCCGCAACGATTGTGCCGATTCTGCCGATTCCGACCAGCGCGATTTTTTTTATTGCATCGATTTTTATTCCGCAGAGTTCCAGAAGCGAAGGAATGTCGTCTTTTTTCGTGATGATTGCAATCCGGTCGCCTGCGTGCAGGACTGAATCACCGCCGGGAAGATTCGTAACGGTGTTGTCGGAACCTTCTTCCTTTGTTTCGTGATAAACCACCAGAAATTTTTTTTCTGTAAGCGTGCGGATGTCCTTAAGGGATTTTCCGTCGAGTTTGCTCTGACTGGCGATTTGCAGCGCGGCAATTTCAAATTCTCCGTCGTCACCAAAATCCACGATGTCGCTGATTGCACCGTGTTCCACTGCCTTGACGATTGCTTCGGCGGCTTCCACATCGGGATGAATCATGTAGTCGATTCCGTAGAGCGGACGATGATTTCCTTTAAAAGTTTCCGCGTGATGATGAGCGGCATCGTTGGAATTTACGTAATACGCATAATTTCGTACCCGCGCAATTTTTAAAATGTCCGGATAAACTGCATCCACCAGCGAACAGGTTATCATGTTGATTTCGTCGCTTTCCGTGAGCGTAACGAGTGCATCCATTTTTGCAAGCCCGAGTTCTTCCAGCGTCTGCAAATTATTTCCGTCGGCATCGATTACTTCGCAGTCAAGCCGATTGCTTATGTGGCGGATTATATCTTCGTTGTTGTCGATGAGTTTTACGATGTTGCCTTCGTTAATGAGCCGTTTCGCCAGCTGAACTCCGGTAAATCCCGCTCCGATGATCATTATGTTCATGGCGGAAGTATAGCCGAAACTTTCGTTATGGTTAAGCGTTTTTTTTGCGCACCTTTTTGCGCTAAAATTCTTAAAAAAAATATATAAAATATTGTTAATCAGAAATTTCTGATGTATAATTTAGTTTATGGCAATTCTTACAACTCAAATTATAAATAGATATTATGATGTGTATAGGGACACGGAAGTTATTTTTTCCAAGGAAATTATACATACGTTGAGAATGGATCCGCGCCAGATTTACATTAAAAGCGGCGGACTCCAATGGCCATGTATAATCAATTCCACTTCTTTCAACCAGGCTAAAATCATTCTTGGAAAAGGCAGCGGAGCTTACGCAGTTTTGTCAAAAAAAGATCCGGCACCAGTAAGTTTAAGATTCAGTTTTTATCATCCTGACGGACAGCTGATGAGCTTTTTTGTAGCGGCGAAAGTCTATTTGATTCAGCCCTACATGAACAGTTCTGAACTTTCCATCATTACGATTGAATACACTCAGCGGCCGCCGGATGATTTAATCGTAAAAATCGGAAATTTGCTGGATGCAAACGTAAACGCAGCCAAAAAAAAGGACGAACGCATTCCCATTACGCAGGACACCATGCGAAAACTTGGTCTGGAAAAAAAGGAACTCATCATCACCGTGCAGGGTGTTCCGCGCCATTGTATTTTGCAGGATTTGTCGTTCAGCGGTGCAAAAATCGTTCTTCTGGGACTGGCGCAGTTTCTGGTGGAAAAAGAAGCGTTGCTTCAGCTGGATTTTGAAGATCCGCGGGAATCCATCACCATAAAGGGCACGATTACGGATGCATCGTTCATTGAAGGACGAAAAGATATCAGCGGCGCGACTATAAAATTTCACGAAGATTCAGTCAGCCTTTCATACAAAATTCACATCAACAATTATCTTACGCAGGTACGAAAAAAGGGTCACGGTTCCGAAGTGAAATTTGCCGACGACGCAGATTCCGCGCAGACATCAGCAGCTCAGCCCGCACAGACACAAACTGCACAAAATCCCGCTCCTGCCGCTTCTGCTCCTGCAACTCCGGCGCAAGAAACGCAACCTGTTCAGCCTTCCGCGGAAAATTCAGCCGTTTCGCAATAACCGCACGGAAAAGCAATGAATCCTACAAATCCGCTCGATTCGGTTTATTTCATTAAAGTGCCGGAAAATGCAGTTTTTTCTTCCGGTGCCATGAAAATCGACGCAAAAATTCCTCTTCCCGTTCAGAAAAAAAATGCAGACGACGATGCGGAAGAGGATTTTTCAAAACTTTCCGAAGAGCAGATTCTTTCGGGGATTCTTGCGGTGCTTGCTTACGACACGCAGAACGAAAATTCCGCGTACTACCGGAAATTTATTCTGGACGCGCGGCCCGGAATCAAAAAAGAACTTTCCGAAGCGGCAATTTTAAAGGCGCGGAACGAAGACTGGGATTTAGCGGAAGAAATTTTTCTTGCACTTCGCGGACTCGACCCTGACGACAAGGCGATTGTCCTGAACACGGCGATTTTTTTCGACCAGAAGGCGGACAGTTACAGACGGCTTTCGCTGAACGATGACGCAGACGCATACGACAATCTGGCGCAAAAAAATTACACGGAAGCCATGGATTCAGCCCGCGAAATTCCCGACGCGTATTTTAACGCAGGATTTTTTTACCTGAAAAAATGCGATTACGGCGAGGCAAAAGGATGCTTTGAAAGTTATCTGGCGCTTCTTTCCGACGCTTCCGACGAAGAACTGGGCGAAAACGGAATTTACAAAAAGGAACGCGCGCAGGAAATCGTGGACAAAATTTCCAACAGAAATTTGGCAAGCGACAGATTTCGCGATGCATACAGATTCATTTCGGGCGGACAGGAAGAAAAAGGCCTGGAAGAAATCCGCAGGTTCATCGCTGACAATCCGTTCGTCTGGAATGCATGGTTTCTGCTCGGATGGGGCTTGCGGCGGCTGGGACGATTTGCCGATGCGAAAATGGCTTTTGAAAAGGCAATGGAATGCGAAGGCGGCGACGAAAATGCAGACACGCTGAACGAACTCGCAATCTGTCAGATGGAAACGGGCGAACTTAAGGAAGCAAAGCAGACTCTGGCGGACGCGCTTTCTCTGGACGGCGAAAACACAAAAATCATCAGCAATCTGGGCTGCCTCTGCCTGAAATTAAAGCAGAACGACGAAGCCGAAAAATATTTCCGCGTAGTCCTCGACCTTGATCCCGAAGACAAAATCGCCAGGTCATATCTGGAAAATCTTTCAAAATAAATTCCGCGGATTTCCTGCTGAATTCCGTCAGTCAAAAAAATCGTTTAAAATTACTTTGTCGCCTGCGGAAATTCCTTCTTTTGCAAACCATCCCTGCGGAACTTCCAGCGCAAACCGGACTGAACGCGAACTTTTTACGCTTGAAAGGCTGAACGGCGTCATGTCCAGAATGTCGCGGATAATTCCGTTTCTGTCGATGTACGCGATTGAAAGCGGATGCGGCGTATTTTTCATCCAGAAACTTAAAATTTCGTCCCGTTCAAACACAAAAATCATTCCGGTTCCGTCGGGAATTTTTTTCCGCTCCATGAATCCGTGGTTCCGTTCGCTTTCAGTCCGTGCCACTTCCGCCATAACTTCCGAAATTCCGCCTGACGATTTTTCAATCTGAATTTTTTTTACTTCAAGCCGATTTTTTCTGCACGCAGAAAACGCCGCAAGACACAACGCAAAAATCAGAATTTTTTTTGCCGCGGAAATTTTTTTACAGCGCATTTAAAAAATCTTCCCTTGCCTGTTCTTCCGCGCTTTTGTTTACGGATGCCCTGTCGCGCAATTCGTCGAAAACTTTTTTGTCCGTGTACTTTATTGAAAGCGGTTTTTCAAGCGACATGATGACTGAATCGTTTTTCCATTCGGATTTTTCGGGGCTGATGAAATTCGGCATTCCGTATTTTTCGGTGAGTTTGGAAAAAACTGAATGGTAGTCGATTTTCGATTTTTTCATGGTGACGGTGATGGTGTAAAGTTTGTCGTCGTAAAACTGAAACCAGCATTTTTCCAGAAACGAATACGGTGCGGTGCGGGAAGTGTCGGTTTCAATCAGCGTCCTGTTTTCGCCCGGAAGAAGTGAAACGTCCCTGTCGCCGCGATAACCGAAATTCATGTCCTTTTTCAGCGCGTCCTTTACGTCGTCCACTGACATTCCGAATTTTATTTCCGCGTAACCGTCCGGCAAATTTTCTTCACCGAATGCACACGGAAAAATCGCCGCGAAAAAAATCATCGCTGTCAAAAAAAATTTAACGCTGTTCATTTGCCCTTTTTGAATTCTGCTTGCGGTAAAAAGCCGCCTGCTTAATCAGTTCATCCACGTCGGGAATTGCAATTTTCCCTGCGTCGATTTTTACGTTCTGGTCGGTCTGCAAAAGCCTGTACGCTTCGGACTGCTGCTCCAGCGGAATGGCGCACAATTTTAAAATATCGTTCACAGTGTAATCCGTGTGGAAAGTAATTCCTTTCGTGTACGAACTTTTCTGATTTTCCACCTGAAGCGAAATCATGTCGATAAGTTTTTCGCGCAAATCCAGAAGCTGCGTGTTGGAAAGCTGACGATACATTGCCCAGAGCCTGTCCGCGAACATCGTGGTAAGCTTTGAAATCATCTGCGGCTGAGTCGCGACCATAAGATTGAAGTTTGCCATGTTGATGACCATCAGTTTGCACGAAGTCTGCGCAATGGCACTTGCAGAACGCGGTTTGTTTTCAAGCAGCGCCATTTCGCCGAACATATCGCCTTTTTTAAGCAAAGCAAGCGTAATTTCCTTTCCGTTTACGACTTTTGTAATTCGCACCGAACCGTCCTGAATGATAAACATATCCGAACCTTTCTGGCATTCCGAAAAAATCATGGTGTCGGCAGGATATTCGCGGAAATTTGCATCGGTGGGTTCGTAATAAACGGCCTTGGATTTTGGTTTCAGCGCGATGAATTTCTTTTTGGCGTTTTCAAAATTCATGCCGTTCTTGCATTGTTTTAAATATTGATAGTATCCGTATGCAGCAACGCTTTTGTGGTCTGAATGTTCGTAGTATTCCGCGATGAAGTAAAGTGATTCAGGCGAATCGATTATCGTTTTTTTCAGCGTGAGTTTCGTCAGCTGGTCGTTTACCGTGCGCATTCCCTTTGCAAACGAACGGACGATTTTCATGGCAACCGGCGCATTTTTTTCGATTAAATCCGAATATTGATTCCGCTGAACCATAATCGCTACAACCGGAGACAACGTTACGACGCTTTTTGTCTGACTTCTGCCCGACATGCACGAAATTACGCCCACGAAATCGCCTGGTCCCAGAATTTCAGGAACCGCGCCAGGAATCGCCACTTCGTTATAGGATTTTACCTTTCCGCTTTGAATGATGAAGAATCTGTCCGTTGCCGGCGTCCCCTCCACCAGAATGTACGAATTTTGTTTAAAATTAACAAACGAAAGCTGCAGCAAAATTTACCACCTTACATTTATTTATCGGATTGGAATTTGGGCGATTTAAAGAAAAATGACTTCGCATTCTAAAAAAAAACCCGTCCGTTCCTTTACTTTCTGTTGCACCAAACCGACGAGCCTTTTTATATCTGAACAAGTCGCGTTTCCCGTGTTGACGATAATGTTTCCGTGCCAGGGTGCAATCTGCGCTCCGCCGATTTTTGCGCCTTTCAGCCCCGCTTCATCGATGAGTTTTCCGCTTGGAACGCCGAACGCGCGATTATTTTTAAAGACGCTTCCCGAACTCGGCAGCCTGAAGTGTCCTTTGGCTTCCCGGTCGCTGATGAATTCGCTGCATTTCTGCCTTAATTCGTCTGACGGAACGCCGGTTTTTTCTGCGCGAAACGTTACCTTTGTTATAACGCATCGTTTTTCCGAAAAAGGTGATTTTTTGTACGCCCAGCCGGAATTGTCCACATTATGATATATTTTTACGCCTTCCTCAAGAAAATTCGGGCCGGCAAAAACGGTTTTTTCCGCGTCGAAATATTCAGCGCTTTCCACCATTTCAGAAAATTCCTTTGAATAACATCGTGCATTCATGAAACACGCGCCGCCCACAGTTCCGGGGAGACCTGCAAAATTTTCCATTCCGCCCAGACCGTTTTCCGCGAAAAAATTTACTGCATCGTTCGTAAGGCAGCCCGCTCCGCATTCCACCGAATTTTCCTTCCGCGTAATGAAATTCAGTTTTTCCGTGGAAATTATTGCGCCGGGAAATCCTTCATCGCTTACAATCAGGTTGCTTCCGCCGCCCAGAACAAAAAACGGCAGATTTTCCGCGCTGCAATTCGCCGCCACAAAAGCCATGGACGAAACGTCGCACGGTTCAGCAAAAATCGCCGCATTTCCGCCAACTTTCATGGTCGTGTGATTCGCCATGCATTCGTCAGTGCGCAGTGAACCGTTGAAAAATTGCGACTTCTTGATATTTTCAGCCAATTTGCGTATTCTGTAGTCCATTTTGCTTATCTTATAGTAAAAAAACAAAAAAATCATCACAAAGGGGAAAAAAAATGGCGCTGAAATTGTATAACACCATGGGTCGCACGCTTCAGGAATTTAAGCCGATTCGCGAAGGTTTTGTGGGATTCTACGGATGCGGGCCGACGGTTTACAATTATGCTCACATCGGAAATTTGCGCGCCTACGTTTTTCTGGATACGCTGGACAGAACGCTGACTTTTCTGGGCTACGAAAAAAAACACGTGATGAACATTACCGACATCGGTCATTTAACCGGCGATGCTGACGAAGGCGAAGACAAAATGCTGAAAACTGCACGCGAACGTCATCAGTCCGTCCTGGAAGTGGCGAAATTTTACACGGATGCATTTTTTAACGACATCGACAGGCTGAACATAATCCGGCCGGATGTAGTTTGCCGCGCTACCGAACACGTGGAAGACATGATTGCCTTAATCAGGCGAATCGAAGCAAACGGACACACTTATTTTTCAGGCGGAAATCTTTATTTTGACGTAACGACTTATCCTGATTACGGAAAACTGGCGTGCCTGAATCTGGACGAACTGAAAGCCGGAGCGGGAAAACGCGATGTTGTCGTTGTGGACGAAAATAAGCGGAATCCCTGCGATTTTGTTTTGTGGTTTACCAAATCGAAATTTGAAAATCAGGCGCTTGTCTGGGATTCTCCCTGGGGAAAAGGTTATCCGGGATGGCACATTGAATGTTCGGCGATGAGCATGAAATATCTGGGCGAACAGTTCGACATTCACACCGGCGGAATCGACCACGTTCCGATTCATCACACGAACGAAATTGCACAAAGCGAAGGCGCTACCGGAAAAAAATGGGTTAATTACTGGCTGCACAACGAATTCCTTGTGGTGGCAAAAGACAAAAATTCCGCGGAAAACGACGGCGAAAAAATGTCGAAATCCCACGGAAATTTTTTGACGCTGCAAAGTCTGGTGGACAAAGGCTACAATCCCCTGGATTACCGTTATTTTCTTCTGGGCGGACACTACCGCAAGCAGATTTATTTCAGCTGGGACGCCATGGACGGAGCGAAAAACGCACGCGCATCGCTGGTACAGAAAATTGCAAAAATTTTTAAAGCCGCACAGAATTTTTCCGCGAAAAAAACTTTTGCAAAAGGTGAAGCCGCCGACTGTTCCGCGCTTTCTGCCCGCGCCGCCGAATACGTGCAGAAATTCCGCGAAGCCATGGAAAACGATTTGTCCACGCCCGTTGCTTTAAGCTGCCTGCAAAAAGCCGTAAAAGATTCCCAGCTTTCGCCTGACGAAGCCGCCGACCTGGTTTGCCGAATGGACAGCGTTCTGGGACTGGATCTGGCGAATTCCGCGGAAAAAATTCTTTCCGACGAAAAAAATCCGGTTCAGGTGGAAAATCACGCCGATGACCCTGAAGCCGCCGAAATCGATTCCCTTGTAGCCGAACGAACGGAAGCGAAAAAAGCAAAAAATTTCGCACGCGCCGACGAAATCCGCAGCATTCTTTCTGCACGCGGAATTTCAATCATCGATACGCCCCGGGGCACTTCCTGGACGCGCAAATAAATTGTAACCAGACGGAAATTAACGTGTTTTCAGTAAATAAAAGCGGGGAAGGTCAGGTTGAATGCGCCGACCCGAAGGATTTCAGAAAATTATACGACGCAACTTTTGAAATTTTGTTCAAGGTTTCGTACAAAATTGTGGGAGAAGAGGAAGCCGCCGAAGATCTGGTGCACGATTCTTTCATCAAGGCGAACGAAAAGGCCATGATTTTTCCGTCCATGAACGACGCGACTTTCTGGCTGATTCGCGTGGTGAAAAATGCATCGCTGAATTACGCCAAACGGAAGACGCGGGAATCCAGCGCTTACCACAAGGCTTTGTACGAAGGCAGGCAGCAGATGGAAAGCGGCGAAACGGAACTTCTGAAAAACGAAGCGAAAAAAATCGCACTGGACGCATTAAATCAGCTTCCCGCGAATTTAAAAGAAGTGCTTGTTCTTAAAGAATATGCCGATATGAACTACAAGGAGATCGGTCAGCAGCTTGGAATTACGGAGGGGAACGTAAAAATCCGGGTTTTCCGCGCGAAAGCCCAGCTTTTGAAAATCATAGGAGAAGAAGATGTATACTTGTCCTGAAATTGACATTCACTCTGTCTACGCAGACGGCGAACTTCCCGAAAAATTCGCCGGAGATTACGAAAAACACGTGTCGACTTGCCCTGAATGCGCCGAAAAATTGCAGAAATTCCGTGCGCTTCACGAAGAATTTAAAAAAGACGCGGAATCCATCAGGTTTTCAAAAGACGACCTGGATGCGAGTTTTGCACGACTGGAAGCGCGGCTTTCTTACAAAAAAGTTGCAGACAAAAAAAGCAGGAATTTGTTTTTCCGCGGAAAAATTCAGTATTTCGCCGCAGGAATCGCTGCTGCACTGGTGGTTGCTTTCGTTTTGCCCAGACCGCAGAAATCCCAGGTGCAGGTTTCGTCGTTTCAGCCCGTTTCGCGGAATAATGCAACAACCGTTTCAAATCATGTAAAAGTCGACGGAAACATAAACGTTGCTGACCTTTATTCCATGTTTGAGGACGACGGCGCGGAACAGAATTTCTACGGAATTACTACCGGCGGAACGGTTGCAGTTTCTCCCGTCATGATGAATTCGTCTTACCGCGTGCGCACGAAGCCTTCGTTTACGAGTTACGATGTTTTTTGTCCCGAACAGGAAAATTCTTCGGGAATGATTCTGAATTCCCTTTCCGATTTCGCTGCAATTTCGGGAAATTCGGGCAACTGACGTGAATTTTTTCAGAACGTACCTGAATCTCTTGCGGAGTTCGCCTTTTTTCCGCACTGCCACGTGGATTTGCGCCATGCTTCTTGCCATCGGAATTTTCAGCGTGGCAAGCGTAAATTCCAAAAAAAAACCGGAAATTCGTTCGATTTCGCCTACAATCGGTGCGCCGGGTGACGAAATGACGATTAACGGCAGCGGATTCGGGGACGAACGCGGAACTTCCTACGTGGAAATTGCAGGTTCGCGCATAACTTCAGGCAGTTACGTTTACTGGAGCGATGAAAAAATCCGTCTGGTTTTGCCGCCGAACGTTCAGGACGGACTGGTTTTTGTTTCGACTTCCGTGGGACGGACGGAACCGGCGTTTTTTGCCAACGAAAAAGGAATTCCTGTTGCAGTCCGCGAAAATCCTACGTCAACGCTTCCGGTCATTTCTGAAATTTCCGCGGAAAAAGCAAGAATCGGACAAAAAATCGTAATTTCGGGGCAGAATTTCGGCGCTTCCCGTGGAAATTCAAAAGTTTATTTTACGGCAAATCGCGAAAAATCATCGTCGCTTTTTTCCGAGCAGAATTCCGACGAACAGGAAAAAATCAACACGTACATTCCTGCCAGCGAAAACGAATTCGACTACATTTCCTGGAGCGACACGGAAATTTCGGTAAAAATTCCGGACGGAGCAGACGGCGGCGCAATTTTTGTAGAAACTTTTCACGGTTCCAGTCAGCCCAAAAAAATCGGCGTGGAATTTTCGTGCGGAAAAAAACAATATGCAAACCGTCGGACTTACGTGGTGCAGGTGGCGGCGGACATTTCAAATCATGTGGCGAGTCAGGAAAGTTCCATTTCGCTTTTTATTCCGCGGCCCGTAGTTTCGTCGTTTCAGCCTTACGCGGAACTGAACGAAGTTTATCCTGAACCGTTTGTTTCCGACGACGAAGACTGCGTAATTCACAAAAAAAAATTGAATCAGATTGTAAACAACAAGCAGCGTTTCAGTCAGACGTTTGTGGTGAGTTCGTACAGCGTAAAGGGAAATCTGGCAGCAAAAAATGTTCCGCAGACCGATTCGGAAAATCCCCTTGCAAAAAAATATCTGGCAAAGGACGAATGCGTTCCGTCGGACGATGCGGCGGTAATTTCCCTTGCCGGGTCGATTTGCGGCGCTGAAAAAAATCCTGCAATCCGTGCAAAAAAAATTTACGATTACATGACGGAAAACTATAAAATTTCCGAAAAAATCAGAAGCGGCGACATTTCGGTTCTGGATCTGCTGAAAAAAAAACGCGGCGATGCATACGATTTTGCGATTCTTTTTGCGGCGTTGTGTCGTGCAGGCGGAATTCCGGCGGTTCCTGTGGCGGGAATTTTCGTTTCGGATAAATCAACGGTAACGCCTCACTGGTGGACTGAAATTTATTTCGCGAATTACGGATGGCTTCCCGTGGATCCGGCGATTGGCGCAGGGCTGAATTTTCCGTCGTTCATAGAAATTTCAAATCCGCGGGAATTTTATTTCGGCAATCTGGACAATCAGCACGTTGCATTCAGCCGCGGATGGCATCAGATTCGTCAGTCGTCACCGAATGCAAAAATCGTCTACCGTCCGCGGACATACGCACTTCAGTCCGTGTGGGAAGAAGCGGGGGACGCAACGTCAAGTTACAGTTCGCTATGGAACAATCCGGTTGTTCTGGGCATATATTGATTTGAGAGGTTTTTATGACAACGAAAGTCTTGAGCGTGGGCGGCTCCATAATTGCTCCCGAAAAACCCGATGAAAATTTTCTTGCGGAATTTTCGCGCATGATTTCGTCGTGGCTTGCAGAAAATTCGGATTCCAGGCTGATTCTGGTGGCTGGCGGCGGCGGACCTGCACGAACGTATCAGAATGCATTCCGCAGAATTTCCGCGGAAAAAAATCCTGAAGATTCATCCTGCGACTGGATTGGAATTATGGCGACCCGGCTGAATGCGCAGCTTTTAAAGGCGGTTTTCGGTTCGCTGTGTCCGGCGGAAGTTGTAACCGACCCCACGGAACAAATCGATTTTTCCGGCAGAATTCTTGTGGCGGCTGGCTGGAAACCCGGATTTTCAACCGACAACGATGCAGTTCTTCTGGCGCAAAAATTCGGCGCGGACACTGTGGTAAATCTTTCCAACATCGAAAAAGTTTACACTGACGATCCGCGGAAAAATCCTGATGCAAAACCCGTCGATAAAATTTCGTGGACGGAATTCAGAAAAATGGTGGGCGACGACTGGATTCCGGGAAAAAATTGTCCGTTCGACCCGATTGCGTCAAAAAAAGCGCAGGAAATCGGACTGAAAGTAATTTGTGCGGCAGGAAAAAACGTGGCAAACATCCGCGGAATTCTTGACGGAAAAAATTACATCGGCACAACAATTTCGGATTAAATTATGAAAAAAAATATTTTTGCAATTTCGATTATTTTTTGTCTTCTGGCGCTGGTTTCGTGCGTTTCGTCGGGAAAAAGCGGCTCGATTTCGCGGAATTTGACGGACGGCGGAATTAAAACTGAAACGCAGCTTTACAATTTTTTTATCAGCGAAAATCCTGATGCGGACAAAAAAACGGTGGCGCGTCTTGTTTCGTTTTACGTGGACGAAGCGGCGCAGGAAGGAATCAACAGCGACTGTGCTTTTGCTCAGATGTGTCTGGAAACCGGATTTTTAAAATTCGGAAATCTGGTTACGGCGGAAATGCATAATTATTGCGGACTGGGCGCCATCGATTCGAGTCATCCGGGCGAAAGTTTTGCTACGGAACGGCTGGGAGTTCGCGCACACATTCAGCATCTGCACGCTTATGCCACCACGGAAGACGTTCCGCTGAAAAATTCGTGCGTTGATCCGCGCTACAAGTACGTTACGCCCCGGGGAAAATCGCCGACGATTGAAGGTCTTGCCGGAACCTGGGCAGCCGACAAAAAATACGCCGAAAAAATCGACAGCATCCTGGAGCGCATGGAAGAATTTTAACCCGATTAAATTCCGCGGAAAAATTCTGTGCACAAAAAAAATGATTCGCCCGCGGAAAAAATTTGTGTGCAAAAAAATGATTCGTTCCGCGAAAAGAAAATTGTGTGCGTAAAAAAATGATTCGTCCGCGA
>CAZACA010000017.1:0-19206 GCA_964483515.1 uncultured Treponema sp. | reverse complement strand
AACACGCAGATTTTTTTCGCGAGTGAATCGTTTTTTTTTGCACGCAATTTTTTTCGCAGGACGAATCGCTTTTCTTTGCACACAGAATTTTTTTTATCGCGAACGAATTATTTTTTTTCGCACAGATTTTTTCGCGGAACGAATGCTTTTTTAAATAAAAAACGCCCCGCAAAAAACGGAGCGTACAGAATTGCTTCAGCAAATCCTACTGGAGGAGTGAAAGCACGTTCTGTGAAGACTGGTTCGCCTGAGCGAGCATCGCTGTTCCCGCCTGAGAAAGAACCTGGTTCTTCGTGAAGTCCACCATTTCTTTCGCCATGTCGGTGTCGCGGATTCGGCTTTCGGATGCCTGAAGGTTTTCTGCTCCGATGTCCAGTCCGATAACAGTTTTTTCCAGTCGATTCTGGTATGCGCCCAAATCTGCGCGCTGTTTGTTAATCTTCTTGATTGCTTCGTCGAGTGTTCCGATTGCGCGGTTCGCTTCGTCAGGAGTTTCAAGCGTCATGATTTCTTCGGTTCCAACTGCGCGGAGTCCCAGAGCCGATGCACTCATGGTTCCGATGAAAACCTGAGTTCGCTGATCCATGTTTGCACCGATGTGAAGCCACATGGAAGCGGTTACGTTGTTTTCGCCGGTCGGTCGTGCAAATCGTCCCGTAAGCATGTTCATTCCGTTGAACTGAGCGCAAGAAGCGATTCGGTCAACTTCAGCAATGAGGGAAGAAACTTCCACCTGAATCTGCATTCGGTCTTCGTCCGTGTAGATTCCGTTGCTTGACTGAACTGCAAGTTCACGAATGCGCTGGATGATGTCTTCAGTTTCCTGGAGGTATCCTTCCGTCGTCTGGATGAAAGAAATGCCGTTTTTTGCATTCAGCGAAGCCTGGTTCAAACCGCGGATTTGTGAACGCATTTTTTCAGAAACAGCGAGTCCGGATGCATCATCACCTGCACGATTGATTTTCATTCCAGAAGAAAGTTTTTCCATGTTCTTCTGGCTGTTCAAATCAGTCAGTCCCTGTGAACGTTGTGCAAACATTGCACTCATGTTGTGATTAATAACCATAATTTATCTCCTATGATTAAAATACTGGAGTTATAAGCAAACAACCTGATTGCTTCCCCTACTTTGGGCTTACCACCCTGTATTTTGAATTTCGGAAATAAACGATTCGACTTTAGATTTTTTTTAAAAAATTTTCACAAAAAAATTATTTTGCGCCGCGGGAACATTCAGTGCATCCGGTTACGACGACGTGTTTTTTTCCGTCGGATTTATTGAAAAGCCTGGCAATGAGATTTCCGCCGTCCACGGGAACTTCGCGATGACAGACAGGACAAATCCGTTTCAGTCCAGGTTCCGCCACGGGAAAACAATGGGGGCAGCCGTTGATTGTACAAAGCTGATGCGGAACGTTCATGGGACGGTAAACCCTGCTGATTAAATCTTCGCCCTTTAAAAGCGGAGTGCGGCAAAGGGGGCATTCCACCAGAAGTCCGTTTTTTTTCGCCGTTTCTTTCCGCTGATTTTTTTTCTGCACGATTTTTTTCTTCCGCCCGAAATTTTTCAGCAGGAAATTCAGCAGAATTATCAGCGCCAGAAGGACGATTGCCGCAAAAATATAAGTGACCGTTTTCCTACTCCACCAGAATGCGCGCGTATTCTTCGTCCATTACGTACAGAATCAGCGTGGAATTTTTCCGCACGTCGTAGGGAATGCTGAAATTTTTGCCCGGATGAACGAAATCCGCCAGAACCGAATTTTTGCCGTCAGAATCCACCGACACGAATTTTACTGGCACGGGATAATTGTATTCAGGAAGTTCCACGGAAAAAACGCCCTGCACGTTTTTCTTTTCGTCCGTCCGCGGCTGAACCAGAACTTTCGCGTCAAGCCGTTCGTACTGCTTCACTTCGCCTTCCGATTTTTCCAGAACGATTTTTCCGTTTTCAGGATTCGCCGGATTTTCTTCCGCGGAAAAATCAAAAATTACCTTGTACGAACCGATTTTTTCCAGAAACTGCTTTATGGAATTTCCGTCCACCTGCGGAATTGCTGCGCGGGGCAAATCTTTTCCTGAACTCACCACGAAAAAAATTTTCGTTTTCTGATCAAGCGGAAATCCTTCCCCCGGATACTGCGCCAGAATCGTTCCTGCGGGAGAATCGTCCGTTTTGTAAACCGTCGGTGCAATTTCCAGAAGCGAATCTTCTCCGCTGAACAGAAATTCCAGCGTGTTCCTGACTTCATCGATTTTTTTGCCCGAATAATCCTGAATGAAATCCTGGGGAATTCCGCGGCTGACCGTCAAATTTACGCGCCTGTACGCCTTTACGATGGAACCCGACGACGGATCCTGCTCCAGAATCGTGCCCTTGTCTCCGGGAACTTCGGAAAATTTCAGCTGAATTTTCGGATACAGTTCCTTTTTCTGCATTTCAATCAGCGCGTCCGCCAGACTTTTTCCCACCACATTCGGAACGAGTACTTTTTCCGCGCCCTGAACCGAAGTGAAAAAAACCGCCAGACACGAAACGAACATCAGAATCACCGCAAGCACGACAGTCGATGCAAGAATTTTTCCGTCCTTCTGCAAATCGTCCAGACTTCCCTTCCAGCTGAATTTAAATTTCTTTTTTTCAGACATTTTTTACTCCAGAACCGTGCCGATAAAATTTCGCGCGCCGTTCATAAACGATTTATAATCCATGGCTTTTTTTGCCTGCCATTGCAATTCCGTAGCGATTAAAACTCCGTTTCCCGTCTGAATCAGAATTCCGCGCTGACGGTTGTATTCCAGAATCGTCCCCGGAACCGCCGAAGTATTTTTTACGATCCGCGGATCCTGTATGGCAATTTTGTTTGCGTCGCGTGCCCTGAGAATTTTCAGCTGAACGCCGTTGCAGAAAGTAAAGCATCCGGGCCATGGAGTGTACGCACGAATCTGCGCATCGATTTTTTCCGCGGAATTTTTCCAGTCAATCCGTCCGTCGTCTTTTTTTATCACCGAACAGTACGAAATTTCCCCCTGCTGCGGAAATGACGGCGGAAGTTTCTGCGTTCTGGAAATTTGCCGTAAAATCTGCGTGATGTTCATTCCGCCCAGAAGCGCACTGTTTTTTAAAATCTGTTCTGCGGTTTCAGTTCCCGTGAGCCGGATTTTCTGCTGAAAAATAATTTCGCCTTCGTCCATGCCCAGCGACATTTTCTGAATGGAAAAACCTGTTTCGCTTTCGCAATTTAAAATCGCCGCGTTTACCGGAGTTGCTCCGCGATATTTCGGCAGAAGCGACGGATGAAGATTTATTCCGCCGAATTTAAAAAGCGAAAAAAATTTCGGGCCCAGAATGTGACCGTAAGCAAAGCAGACAAAAATATCAGGATGCACCGACTGAATTTCGTCCCGCTGTTCCTGAAGAATTTTTTCCGGCGAAAAAATCTTTAAATTTTCATTGCGCGCTTCGTTCCAGATCCGTGCGTATTTTTCTACTTCCGTGGGAACCAAATCCTTGTGCCTGCCCTGCGCCGACGGAGGATTCGTCAGAACGCCTGCAACACAATATTCTTCTTCGGGAACTGACCGTGACATGGCGCTGTCCTTTAAAATCAGTTCCAGCGATTTTGATGCGGCAAGGGGACTTCCCCCGAACAAAACTCGTAACATTTCAAATTCCTTTTTTCCGCGGAAAACCTGCAAAAATTCAGTCGTTCAGTTTTTTCGATTTGGCGGCTTTTTTTGCTTCAATGCTTTTTCGCCTGGCTTCTTTCTGTGCAAGCCGTTTCTGTGCCCGCTCAACCCTTCGTGCAAACTGTTCTTCGATTTGACGCTTCGTTTCTTCGTCGCCGCGGTCAATGTAAAGTTTTCCGTCCAGATGATCGTTTTCGTGCTGAATTATCCGCGCCAGAAGTCCGTCCGCATCTTCCAGAACAAACCGGTGACCGTTTTCGTCCAGCGCTGAAACTGAAATTTTCTGCGGCCTCACGATGTTTTCAGAAAATCCCGGAATGGAAAGGCATCCTTCTTCGTAGCCTGAAGTTTCCGCGGAAGTTTTGAAAATTTCCGGATTGATGAACACGCGCCGTTTTTCGTCGTCAGCCATCATTACAAAAAAACGCTTTGCCACGCCGATTTGTGGTGCTGCAAGTCCGCAACCGTTCGCGCTTATCATGGTTTCAAACATTTCTTCAAGCAGAAGCCGGAATTCGTCGTCGATTTCTTCAGGATTTACCGCCGCGCATTTCTGCCGTAAAACTTCTTCGCCCAGTTTGCATATTTTCATTGCGATTCCTCCTGATTTTTCAGCCTGAGCCGTGCCGCTTTTGCGTGTGCTTCCAGTCCTTCCGCGTCGCCCAGAAATCCAGCTGCCTCTGCCGATTTTTTTGCGCCGCTTTTTGAATTGTCAGTACGAAGCGTCGTAACGGTTTTTATGAAAGCACGGACGCTTAATCCGCCGGTGAACCGAGCGCTTCCCGAAGTGGGCAGAGTGTGATTCAGTCCTGCCGCG
The DNA here is from genome assembly GCA_964483515.1 of uncultured Treponema sp. GTDB lineage: Bacteria > Spirochaetota > Spirochaetia > Treponematales > Treponemataceae > Treponema_D. Next base: position 14,699 of record CAZACA010000017.1, on the reverse strand, counting down.
TAGTCGCCGAAAACTTCAGCCGCACCGTGACCGATGAAAAGCGAACCGAAATTCCGCACGATTTTTAAAATTTCGTCCCGCGGATTTCCGTCGTCCATGGCAATTTCCAGATGTTCGGGTGCCTTTCTGTTTGCAATTTCCGCCGCCTGCACCAGATTTTCCGTGACGATTATCCTGCCGAAATTTTCAATGCTCTGCCGCGCAATCCGTGCCGTGGAAAGTTCAGCGAGCTGCCGTTCGATTTCCGCGGAAACTTTCTGTGCAAAATTTTCGTCATCCGTAGCAAGAACCGGCTGTGCAACCGTGTCGTGTTCCGCCTGGGCAAGTAAATCCGCCGCCACCCAGACAGGATTCGCGCTTTTGTCCGCAATGATGAAAACTTCGGTAGGCCCCGCAATCATGTCGATTCCTACGGTTCCGTAAACGATTTTTTTTGCTTCCGCCACGAATTTATTTCCGGGCCCGACGATTACATCCACCGCCGGAATTGATTCGGTTCCGAACGCCATCGCACCGATTGCCTGAGCACCGCCCGCCGCAAAAACCCGGTTCACTCCGCAGATGTACGCCGCCGCCATAATTTTTTCGTCCGCGTAAGGTTCACTGCTTCCGTCCGGATTTTTTTTCGGAGGAGTACACAGAATGATTTCGTCCACGCCCGCTGCCACCGCCGGAGAAGAAGTCATCACCAGGGTAGAAACGAGGGGAAAACGGCCCGCAGGAACATAAAGACCCGCTTTTTCTACCGGAATATTTTTTTGTCCGGTGAAAATTCCGCTTTCGAGTTCGATTTCAAAATCGCTGAAAGATTCCTTCTGTTTTTTTGCAAACCGGACCGCCAGATCACGGGAATAGCAGAGGGAATCGTAAAGTTCAGGATTTTCAGTGCGCATTTTTTCCGCGGAATTTTTTAAAACGTCACGCGAAATTTCAAACCGGGAGAGGGAAATTCCGTCGAATTTTTTGCAGTATTCGCGAAGGGCATCGTCTTTTTTCTGCCTGATGTCGTCCAGCACCGCGCGAACCGTTTCAATGGAAGAACCGAAATTCCGCGTACCAAAAAAACTTTCTTCAACGTCGCACGCTTTTTGAATTTTTATCACTTTTTCATTTTCCTCCCGTGGGCTGCGAGTATACCAGAAAAAAAATCCGCTGACAATTCTGCGGAAATTTGAAAAGTGCAGGGAATTTTTGTAGAATGACGCCATGCTGTTGACAAAATTTATTTCGTCTGAAAATTATTTCCGATTTCCGATTTCCGATTTCCGATTTCCGATTTCCGATTTCCGATTTCCGGTTCAGCGTAATTTGTCCGCATAAAAATTCAATCTGCATAAAAAATTCAGGGCACGTTTCGTTCGCTTTTTTTGGCGCGCGGAATGTGCCTTTTTATTTTTAAAAATTTTTTTGGAGCAAAAAAATGGAAAAAATTCAGTACGACGAATTGAAAAAAATGCAAAAAACGCACTGGTGGTTCTGCGGAAAATCAGAAATTGTAATGGATTTTTACGGACGATACTGCAACACGAATCCTCCGGCAAAAACGCTGGATGCAGGCTGCGGAATGGGACTGACCATTGAAAAAATCGGTGCGCTGAATGAAGTTTACGGAATGGACGTGGAACAGGAAGCCGTCGACTACTGCCGCGAAAATTTCAGCGGAAAAAATGCGGAACTTCACATAAAACGCGGTTCGCTTCCGGACGAAATTCCTTTCGATGAAAAATTCGATTCAATCGTTGCGCTGGACGTTCTGGAACATATTGAAGACGACGAAAAAGCCCTGAAAATTCTGTACGAAATGCTTTTGCCCGGCGGAACTTTTCTGGCAACCGTACCTGCACTGATGAAAATGTGGAGCGGAAACGACGAATTGAATCATCATTTCAGACGCTACGAAAAAAACGAACTGCACGAAAAAATTTTGCAGGCGGGATTTGTCATCGAAAAAATTTCGTTTTACAACAGTTATCTTTTTTTGCCCGCATTCATCATCAGGAAAATAAAAAATCTCATGCATTCGGTTTCTTCCGACGTTGCCATAAACGCAAAAAATTCCCTTTCAAACCGGCTGCTGAAAAAAATTTTTGCTTCGGAAAAATATCATCTGCGCACAAAAAATTTTCCCGTAGGAGTTTCGCTGATTCTGGTGGCTAAAAAACCGCAGAAATAATCCGCCGAAAAAAATCTGCGCAAAAATAACCGCTGATTTAAATTTGACTTCACAAAAATTCTGTCGTATTCTCTAACTTAAATGCGCTTCTGGCCTTATTCCGATCATTTAATCCTTGTTGAATGTCTGCGTTGCAGGCAAAATTATTTTTATTCCGAAAGGAAAATCGAAAGCCATCTCGGAAACGAATTTCCCGTGACTTTTTGGAGGATGTATGAAAAAAAATCTCGCTAAACTGGCGGCATTTGCAATGATTGCAGTAACTCTGCCGGCGTTTGCCGCAAAAAAAGCGAAAAAGACCGTGGTTCTGAACAAAGACAAACCGCTGGTTTTCTTCAACCGACAGCCGTCTGATCCGACAACAGGAAAAATCGATTCGACGAGCATGAACTGGAACGATAAGACTTATTACGTCGGATTCGATGCAGCAGGAGGCGGTGCCGTTCAGGGCGAACTCATCGTCAACTATCTTAAGGAAACCGGCGCAAAAGTGGACAGAAACGGAGACGGAACAATCGGCTACGTACTCTGCATCGGCGACGTAGGACACAACGATTCCAAGGCGCGAACTGAAGGAATCCGGAAAGCACTGGGAACATGGAACGGTTCATCTGACCCGACAGTCGTAAAGGAAGGTTCCATCGAACTGGGCGGAAAAAAATTCAAAGTCGTAGAACTTGAAGGAAAGGCCATGACCGGAACTGACGGTTCTACATGGAATGCAAACGCTGCCACCGAAGCCATGGGAAGCTGGGCGACAAAATACGGAAAACAAATCGACCTGGTGATTTCCAACAACGACGGAATGGCAATGGGTTGTCTGCAGGCATCGAATTATCCGTCAGGAGTGCCGATTTTCGGTTATGATGCAAACGCAGACGCCATTGAAGCCATCGGAAACGGAAAACTTACGGGAACTGTTTCGCAGAACGTAGACGCACAGGCAACTGCAACGCTTCAGATTTTGCGAAATCTTCTGGACGGACTGACGGGTTCAGACGTTTACACAGTGGGAATCACCAAACCGAATTCAGACGGTTCAAAAATTTCCGCGAACATCGAATACGTTTCTTCCACAAAAGCAGTCCTCGCGAAAAACACGGGCGTAAATTCCAAAAACTGGAAGGACTACGCAGCAGGAAACCGCGACCAGGGAATCAAAAAATCATCGGCGGAACAGAAAAAAGTTCTCCTGACGATTTACAATTCCGCGGATAACTTCCTTTCATCATCTTATCTGCCGGCGCTCAACTACTACGCACCGCTTCTGAACATCAAGCTCACGGTAGTTCAGGGAGACGGACAGAACGAAGCGAGTTGTCTGGACAAATTCACCAACCTGAACAATTTCGACGCGTACGCCATCAACATGGTAAAAACGAATTCCGGACGCGACTACACTGACAAATTGAAGTACTAAAAGGAACGGCGGCGACCTTTCCGGAAACCGCTGTTTTTTTATCGAATTCAATTCATTCCGAAAGCAATGGGGAAATCCGCCTCATTGCTCTTTTTTATGAGAGGTAAGCATGGACGAAATCGTTCTGGAAATAAAAAATCTCTCCAAATCCTTTGCAAAAAACAAAGTCCTGAGCGGAATCAATTTGACCATAAAAAAAGGTTCCGTCATGGGGCTGATGGGCGAAAATGGCGCGGGAAAATCCACCATGATGAAGTGCCTTTTCGGAATTTACGCGAAGGATGAAGGTCAGATTATTTTGAACGGAAAACCCGTAGATTTTAAAAATCCGAAAGAAGCGCTGGAAAACGGCGTGGCGATGGTTCATCAGGAATTAAATCAGTGCCTGGACAGAACCGTTACCGACAATCTTTTTTTGGGACGATATCCTACGAAATTCGGAATCATCGACGAACAAAAAATGTTCAAGGAAAGTCTTTCGCTTTTTGCATCGCTGAACATGAACGTAAATCCGCAGACAGTCATGCGCACCATGTCAGTTTCGCAGCGGCAGATGGTGGAAATCGCAAAGGCAGTTTCGTACAACGCGAAAATAATCGTGCTGGACGAACCGACTTCTTCCCTTACTGAGCCCGAAGTAAACAAACTTTTTTCGATCGTGGACGACCTCCGGAAAAAAGGCGTTTCGTTCGTTTACATTTCGCACAAAATGGACGAAATTTTCAAAATCTGCGACGAAATTTCGGTTTTGCGCGACGGAAACATGGTTCTTTCCACGGCGACAAAGGACACCACCATGGACAAGCTTATTTCCGCGATGGTCGGACGTTCACTGGACAAGCGTTTCCCTGACGTAGACAATTCACCCGGCGAAAATTATCTGGAAATAAAAAATCTTTCCACAAAATACGAGCCGCATTTAAAGGACATTTCGTTCACGGTAAAAAAAGGCGAAATTTTCGGATTGTACGGACTTGTGGGCGCGGGACGAAGCGAACTTCTGGAATCGATTTTCGGAATCAGGACGATGGCTTCAGGCGAAATAATCCTGAACGGAAAAAATCTGCGTTTTTCCAGCAGCAGCGACGCCATGTCGTACAATTTTGCCATGGTAACCGAAGAGCGCAAACTCAACGGAATGTTCGGAAAATCCACAATCGAATTCAACACCACCATAACGAATCTGGACAGTTACAAAACCGCGGGAATTCTTTCCAACCGTAAACTTCAGGAAGCGGCAAATCGCGAAATCAGGCGGATGCACACAAAATGCGTCAGCGCGGACGAACTGATAACATCGCTTTCAGGCGGAAATCAGCAGAAAGTCATCATCGGAAAATGGCTCGAACGCGAACCGGAAGTTTTTCTTCTGGACGAACCGACACGCGGAATCGATGTGGGCGCAAAATACGAAATTTATCAGCTGATAATTCAGATGGCAAAGGACGGCAAGACGATTCTCGTAGTTTCCAGCGAAATGCCTGAAATTCTCGGAATCACCAACCGGATTGCCGTAATGTCAAATCATCGTCTGGCGGGAATCGTGGACACAAAATCCACAAATCAGGAAGAACTTCTGCGCCTTTCCGCAAAATACCTTTGATTTTTTTAGGAGGAAATCATCATGGAAAAAATAAAAAATCTGATTGAAAAAACCGTTTCGCGCACGAACGAAATTCCGCAGAATCAGTCGAAAATCGTTCCGGCGGAAGACGCGCTTTTAAAGGAAATTCACGAATCGCTGGACGAACTCCGAAAAGACGGCGTGAACAGAATCACCGAAGAAAAGCAGGTCATTGCATCGGCGAAAAAAAATAAAATGCTTTCCGCGGAAGAACGTGAAAATTTAATTTCGGAAGCAAATGCAAAAATCGAAAAAGCAAAATCCGTGGCAAAAGAAAATGACGCTGACGACAGGCTGCTTTCAAAATCCGCGGTAAAATATGCCAACGCGCTTTACAAAAATTATCTTTCGGCGGTGAATTCCGAACAGAACGAAAAAATCCGCGCGCTGAAGGAAAATCTTTCCGCGAAAACGACTCAGGTTAAAAACGAAGGACAGAATCGGATTGCCCTGGCAAAAACCGAGCACGAAAAGGAAACGGCTTCCTACGAATTGAAGACTACGCTTTTCGACACAAAAAATCATTTTCAGACGGAAATCGACAAATGCACGGAAGTAAAAAAGCAGGCGTTCACTGACCACATTCAGGAAAATCGTCAGCTGCGGAACGGACGAAGCAACATTGCCGAAGACGCTGAAATGAAAATAAAAAATTATGCGTACAATTTCAAGCCGCAGAAATTTTTCCTGGACAACGGACTTTATCTTGCAATCATCGTTTTTTTCATCGTCTGCATCATCATCGCGCCGATTTCAGGAAACGGAAACCTTCTTTCGCTGCCGAATATTTTCACGATTCTGGAGCAGGCTTCTACGCGAATGTTTTACGCGCTTGGCGTTGCCGGTCTGATTCTTCTGGCAGGAACGGATTTGAGCGTGGGCAGGATGGTTGCCCTTGGTGCAGTCATTACGGGACTGATTCTTCATCCGGGACAGAACATCGTTACGTTTTTCGGGCTTGGTCCGTGGGATTTTACGGCGATTCCCATGGCAGTGCGGATGATTATGGCGCTTTTTACGGCGATAATTCTGTGTACGGCGTTCTGCGTTTTTGCAGGATTCTTTTCGGCGAAATTTAAAATTCATCCGTTCGTTTCAACGCTTTCGACGCAGCTCATCATTTACGGACTTCTGTTTTTCGGAACAAGCGGAACTCCCGTGGGCTCCATCGATTCCAACATAAAGGATTTAATCGGCGGACGATGGGTGCTGGGCGTAATCGGCGGCGAACTGGTAACTTTCCCCAAACTCATAATTCCGGCGGCAGTGGCGATTCTGGTGGCGTGGTTCATCTGGAACAAAACGACTTTCGGCAAAAATATGTACGCGGTGGGCGGAAATGCAGAAGCGGCGAGTGTCAGCGGAATCAGCGTTTTCTGGACGACTCTGGGCGTTTTTATAATGGCAGGCGTTTTCTACGGATGCGGCGCATTTCTGGAAGCGTTCAAGGCAAATGCAAGCGCAGGAACCGGACAGGGCTACGAAATGGATGCCATTGCAGCGTGCGTCGTGGGCGGAATTTCGTTTAACGGCGGAATCGGAAAAATCGGCGGCGCGGCAATCGGCGTAATAATTTTCACCAGCTTGACGTACTGCCTGACGTTCCTGGGAATCGACACGAATCTGCAGTTCGTTTTCAAGGGACTGATTATCATCGCGGCGGTTGCTCTGGACAGCATAAAATATCTCAAGCGAAAATAATTTTTTTTCAGCCGGTTAAAAAATTCCGCGGAAAAATTTAAACGTCGTCTTTTAAAAGGCGGCGTTTTTTTTTACAGCCTGATGCGGACGGTCTGAATCCTGCGGGAACCCTGATCTTCCACGATAAAAAGCGTGTTTCCGTCCTTGTACACCGAACCGATTACGGGAAGTTCGTCGAATTTTTCCAGAAGCCATCCGCCCAGAGTTTCGTAATTTTCGCTGGAAAGTTTCAGATACAGAACGTTGTTTAAATCGTCCAGACGCATATCGCCCGGCACAAGAAATTCGTTTACGTTCACGAGGGTAATCCGCTTTTCCGGAGCCGTTTCAATGGAACCGTGTTCGTCGGTAATCCGTCCGAAAACTTCGTGCAGGATATTGTCCAGCGTCACGATTCCCGAAAGTCCGCCGTATTCGTTCACGACCACCGCAAATTTATTGTTTTCGATTTTAAATTTTTTCAGCAGTTCCAGCGCGCCCAACGATTCAGGCACGAACAGAACGGGCTGAAGGCATATCCGGATAAAATCCCTGCTCCGGGAAACTGCGGGCGACGCAAAAAGCAGCGACTTAAAATGCAGAACACCCACAATGTTTTCGCCGTCGTTTTCGTAAACCGGAATCCGCGAATATCCCGTTTCTTCAAAAATTTTCGACGCTTCCTGAAAAGTTCCGTCGATTCCGATGCAGCGCACAAGGGAACGGTGACGCATGATGTTCCGCACGGTCAAATCCGAAAATTCAAAAATCCTCTCAAGCATTTTCCGTTCGTCCCGTTCAAGCGTTCCTTCTTTTTCGCCGATGTCAATGAGCGTTTTCAGTTCTTCTTCAGTGATGAGCGGACGGTCAGCGCGGAAAATTTTTTTCTCAAGCAGATCCACGAATTTCGTAAACTGATAAAAAATCCAGATTACGGGAAAAAAAATTTTTTGCAGAACCAGAACCGGCACCGCAGAAAATTTCGCCGTGGCTTCAGGAAAAAATCCCGCGTACGTTTTCGGCACGATTTCCGCAAAAACAATCACCAGAACCAGAAGCACCGCCGTGGCAGCCGAAACATATTTTCCGCCGAAAATTTTCAGCGCAAAGGAAGTCGCCACCGCCGAATTCAGCGTGTTGCAGAAATTCGTTCCAATCAGAACCGTGGAAATCAGAAGGTCGAGTTTGCCTTTAATTTTGTAAACGCGCAGGGAATTTTTTTCGCCCGCCTTTACCATCCGCCGCACCGAAATCCGCGAAATTGTGGTAAAGGAAGTTTCCGCCGAAGCAAAAAAAGCCGCCGCCGCCAGAAGCAGAATCATCACCGAAACGTTTGCCGCAATAAAAATCATCCGACGCTTTCCTCCGATTTTTTTTCCGCTGAATTTCCGCCGTTTTTTTCCGCGGACAAATTCGTTACGCGCACTTTTGAAACGCGATTTTCTTCCATTTCCACCACCGTGAATTTCCATCCGCCGAATTTTACTGACGCGCCTGTCTGCGGAATTGCACCAAGAATTTCGCATACGAATCCGCCCAGAGTTTCGCAGTTTTCGCTGAAAAATTTCGCGCCCAGATGCTCGCCCAGATCCGTGAGCCGCACAAATCCGTCCGTTATAAAATCCGCGGAATTTTCAGGCAGAAAATTTTCCTTCTGCGAAAAAATTTTTGCATCGTCCGTCACCGAACCGAAAATTTCCCGCACGATGTCTTCACGGGTCAAAACGCCCGACGTTCCCGAATATTCGTCGATTACCACCGCCATGCTCTGACTGTTTTCCCGGAGCATCTGCTGAATTCCCGACATTTTTTTCGTTTCCAGAATAAAAAGCGGCGGCCGCATGATTTTTTCCACGGAAAATTTTTCAGACGGATTTTTAAATTTCATCATGTCCTTGATGTAAAGAATTCCCACGATGTCGTCGATGTCGTTTTTGTAAACCGGAAAACGCGAAAGCCTGAATCGCTGCGCCAGTTCGATTATGGTCTGATATTTTTCGTTTAACGGAATCGCCTTGATTTTTTTCCGCGGAACCATTATGTCCTTCGCTTCCAGATCCGTGAATTTAAAGACGCGGTTCATCATTTTTTTTTCGCCTGAACGCAGGACGCCCTGTTCATGCCCCACGTCCAGAAAAGTTTTTATTTCTTCTTCAGTGTAGGAAATTTTTTTCTGTCCGATTTCCACGCCGAAAATTTTTAAAAATCGTTTCGCAAAAAAAGTAAAGACGAAAACAAGGGGAGAAAGAACCGTTTCCATGACTTCCACAAATCCGCAGAAAAAAAACGCCACGGATTCAGGATGATGAGTCGCTATGGTTTTTGGAGAAATTTCGCCGAAAATCAGAAGCAGAATCGTTACTGCAAAAGTCGCCACGCCCACGCCCGCCTGCCCGAAAATCCGGATTGCCACAAACGCAAAAACCGACGAAAGCGCAATGTTTACGATGTTGTTGCCCACCAGAAGCGTATTTATCAGACGGTCTTTGTTTTCCAGAAGGTGCCAGACCCGTTCCGCTTTTTTGTCGCGCTTGTCCTTTAAAAGCCGGATCCGCAGTTTGTTCACCGAAAGGAATGCACTTTCAGCCGCGGAAAAAATCATGGAAAAAATTACGAGAACCGCCGCCGCAAAAATTAAAAACGACAGCGGAATGGTATGCGCATCGTCCATCAGTCGGAATTCTGCGATTTTAAAAGTTCTTCGTAGCGTGAAATGTTGTCGATGGCGCCGCGAATTTCACCTGCAAAACTGCTCGTGGTGTCCAGTTCGTAGGATTGATTTAAAAGCGATTTTATCCGCGCAAAATCAGGTTCCGCCGAATTCGCCAGGGAATACGCCGCCATGTAAAGCGCTTCCTGTTTCTGTTCCGCGGAAAGATTTGCCGAATCCGCTGCGTTCAAAAACGGTTCAGCCGGATCGCTTCCGTTTTCAAAATTTTCCACCGACTTAAAATAAGCAGCCTGCAGTTCGTAGTCGCCCAGAATTCCCAGGGAATTTTCCGGATCGAGCGAAGGAAATTCGTAAACCAGATCTTTCAGCAGAAACGAAAAACTCTGACTGGAATTCTGCAGAACCGCGTGAATGGTTTTTGCCTTTTCCACGCCCGACGATTTTTTTAAAAGCGAAATCTGTTTTTTCAGTTCCGCCGAATCTTCCGCCGATTTTTTTACCTGCGCCGAAAATTCTTCCGCGGAAATTTCAGCGATTTTTTCTGCATCGATTTCCACCGCCGAAAGAACGTAACCTTCCGCCGAAACCAGATAAACCGCCGGCCAGGACTGAACGTTGTAGTAACGCGCCAGAAGTTCTTTCCTGCGATATTCTTCTTCGATTTTTTTTGCTTCCGCCTTTTCTGCTTCCGTGGAATTTTCGTCCAGTTCAGTTTTTGCAAATTCCGCCTGAGAAAAATCCACGTTTAAAAAAATGTACGATTTTTTAAATTCTTTCTGAAACGAATCCGCCTGCAGAACATTTTCCCTGAACGGCATGCTGTTTTCCGTCCAGTCATCGCCGCTGAACAGAAGCAGAATGTCTTTTTTCTGTTTGGCCGCCAAAATTTTCGCTTCATCGTAATCCGTCGTCCACAACGGTTTTTTGCACGAAGAAAAAACGATGCAAACCGCCGCCGCCAGAATTGCAAAAATTTTTTTCGCTGAATTTTTTATTGAATTTTTTTTCATCAGAATCTCCGTCAGCTGAAATACAAAACGCCCGCCTGAAAAATATTCTGACAGGAATTTTCCGCAGAATTCGTAAGCGGATCGAATGCAACATTTTTTATTAAATCTGAATCCGCGCCGTCTCTGCCCGTGCCCACCGTCCGTTCGCTGTGACCCATTTTTCCCAGAACTTTTCCGTCCGGGCTGGTGAGTCCTTCGATGGCGTAAAGGCTTCCGTTGGGATTGTCAGGTTCCGCGATGGAAGGAATTCCGTTTTCGTCAACGTACTGGGAAAAAACCTGTCCTGCTGCAAAAAGTTTTTCCGCGGAATTTTCGTCCATTACGATTCTGCCTTCGCCGTGGCTTACCGGAACCAGATGAATCCGCCCGTCCAGAACCGATTTTGAAAGAGCCCAGGGACTTTTTGCGCTGACCATTCTAGTGCGGGAAATTCTGCTCACGTGCCGGTTTATTCTGTTGAACGTAAGAGTGGGATTTTCTGCGGAAGGTTCGCGGATTTCGCCGAAGGGAACAAGACCGGTTTTTATCAGCGCCTGAAATCCGTTGCAAATTCCCAGAATCAGGCCGTCGCGATTTTTCAGCAGGTTCATGATTGCGTCAGAAATTCTTTTTTCGCGGATTACGTTTGCAATGAATTTTCCGCTGCCGTCGGGTTCGTCGCCTGCACTGAATCCGCCTGAAAACGCCAGAATCTGCGCCGAATTTATTTCCGCCGTAAACGATTTCAGCGATTCAGCCAGGTCATTCTGCGTGCGGTTTTTAAACACGAGAATTTTTGTTTCTGCGCCGCTTAAATTAAATGCACGCGCCATGTCGTATTCGCAGTTCGTTCCGGGGAAAACGGGAATTACCACGCGTGGTTTCGCCGAAATTTTTTTCACGCAGAAATTTTTTCGCGCCGCATCCAGGGATTCGTGAGTTTTTTTCGCGAAATCAGGAAGCGGTTTCTGCAATTCAGCCGATGAAACGGGCGGGAACACTTTTGAAAGTTTTTCTTCCCAGGATTTTTCGATTTCCGCCAGAGGAATTTCTTCGTCTTCCAGAAAAATTGAACGCGCTTCAACAGTTTCGCCGATTTTTGAAACCGTGCCTTTTTCAAATTCCGCGGAATTTTCCAGATTTTCATCGGTTTCCACCAGAATCGAACCGTACGACGGAACGAACAGATCTTCCGCGCCTGCTTCCATTCCCAGCGCTGCACGAACCGGCGACACGGGAATTTCTTCCGCCGCAAAACCGATTCTGTTTCCCATCGCCATTTTTGAAACTGCTTCTGCAATTCCGCCCGCGCAAACCGGATACATTGCAAAAATTTTTTTCGCCGAATTTAATTTGTAAAGCGCCGCTGCATTTTTTTTGAACGCATCGAAATCCGGAGCGAGTTCCGCGGAAAACGGCACTGAAACCAGAAATATTTTACTTCCGGTTTTTTTGAACGAACCGCTGCAGACATTCGCCGCATTTTCCGTGTCCACCGCAAACGAAACGAGTGTGTGCGGAACGCTTAAATTTTCAAACGTGCCCGACATGGAATCTTTTCCGCCGATGGATGGCGTTCCCATGGAATTCTGCGCATCGATTGAACCCAGCAGAGCCGCCGCAGGAAATCCCCAGGTTTTTTCATCCACCGCACGACCAAAAAATTCCTGAAACGTGAGCCGGCAATTTTCAGCCTTTCCGCCCAGACAGACGATTTTTGCCAGCGACGAAAGCACTGCAATCTGCGCACCGTGATAGGGCGACCATTGTGCAATCCGCGGATCGTAGCCGAACGTCATCAGGCTGACGGTAGAAGTTTCGCGGGGACTTTCCACGGGAATTTTTGCCGCCATTCCTGCTTCAGCCGTGCACTGATATTTTCCGCCGTAGGGCATGAGGACTGACGAAGCACCGATTGAACCGTCGAACCGTTCGCCCAGTCCGCGCTGAGAACAGCAGGCCAGATCGTTTATGTTCGCGAGCCATGCATCGTACAAATCCGCGGAAGATTCGTTTTGCGGAAGAATTTTTTCCACGGATTCAAGGGGCTTTGCCAGAGGCGACGATTTTTTTTCAGAAGGTGAAACGATTTTTGCCGAAGCATGATGTTCCGCGCCCGCCGCATCCAGAAATTCCCTGCCGATGTCCACGATTGTTTTTCCGCGCCATTTCATTACGAGACGATTTGTATCAGTTACGGATGCCATCACCACCGCATTTAAATTTTCCGCGTTTGCAAGGGAAATAAATTTTTGTGCATCGGTTTTCCGCACGACAACTGCCATTCGTTCCTGTGATTCAGAAATTGCAAGTTCAGTTCCGTCGAGACCGTCGTATTTTTTCGGAACCGCATCCAGATTGATTTCCAGCCCCGGAGCAAGTTCGCCCACAGCCACCGAAACGCCGCCCGCACCAAAATCGTTTGAACGCCGGATCATTTTGCAGACTTCCGCGCTCCTGAAAAGACGCTGAATTTTCCGCTCTTCCACTGCATTTCCTTTCTGAACTTCCGCCGCCGCAGTGGAAACTGATTTTTCGTCATGAACTTTTGATGAACCCGTTGCACCGCCGATTCCGTCACGACCGGTTCCGCCGCCCAGAAGAATCACCACGTCGCCAGGTTCAGGTTCTTCGCGCACCACTTTATTCCACGGAGTCGCTGCAATCACCGCACCAAGTTCCATTCGTTTTGCAAGGAATCCCGGATGATAAATTTCCGCCACCTGTCCCGTCGTAAGCCCGATCTGATTTCCGTACGAAGAAAATCCCTGAGCCGCTTCACGGGTAAGTTTCATCTGAGGAAGTTTTCCGCGCAGGGTCTGAGAAAGCGGAACTGTGGGATCAGAAGCACCGGTTACGCGCATAGCCTGATAAACCCACGCACGACCGGAAAGCGGATCACGAATCGCACCGCCGATACAGGTTGCCGCACCGCCGAACGGTTCAATTTCCGTGGGATGATTATGCGTTTCGTTTTTAAATTGCAGGAGCCATTTTTCCGTGGCTTCAGGAGAATCCGGATTCAGCGGATTTCCGTTTTCGTCCGCAGTGTAATGCACGTCAATGAAAACCGAACACGCATTGATTTCCGCGCTTTCTTCCAGATCCGGAATTTTTCCGTGCTTTTTTAAATATTTCGCGCCGATGCACGCCATGTCCATCAGCGTAACCGGTTTGTCCTTTCTGCCTGCGTAAAGTTCCGCGCGCATGGAATTGTATTCGTCCAGCGATTTTTTAAAAAGCGCTGAAAATTCGCCGTCTTCAATCTGAACGTCGTCCAGAATCGTGTTGAAAGTAGTGTGCCGGCAATGGTCGCTCCAGTACGTGTCCAGAACGCGGATTTCCGTAAGCGTGGGGTCGCGGCCGATGGATTTAAAATAATCCTGCAAAAATTTCGCGTCGGAAAAATCCATGGCAAGGGAAAGCTGCTTTCTGTATGATTCGAGTTTTTCGTCGTCCAGCTGAATGAAGCCGTTTACCGCGGGAATGTCTGACGGTTCTGCGGATTTCATTTGCAGCGTCTGCGGAATTCTGTCGTCGGTGAGCCGGCTGTCAACGGGATTTATCAGATAATTCTGAATTTTTTTTACGTCGTCCGCGGAAATTTTTCCTTCGAGCACCACGATTTTTGCACAGCGAACGCGGGGTTTTTCTGATGAATCGGATTTTTCTGCTGACTGCGACAAACTTTCGCGCAGAAGTGAAAGGCATTGTTCCGCACTGTCCGCCCGCTGGTCATATTGTCCCGGCAGAAATTCCCAGACAATCTGCGTGCTTCCTTCCGCGAATTCAGGCAGATTCTGCAAAACGACGTCGCCCTGCGGTTCAGAAAAAATCCGCGAAACCGAAGCCTGTGCCACATCATCAGACACATTTTCTACATCGTACCGGTTAAAATATCGAACTCCGGTAACTCCTGCAATTCCCAAAAAACCAGTTATTTCGGAATAAATCCGCGCCGCTTCGTTTTGAAAGCCGGCTTTTCTTTCCACGTAGATACGAAACATTCGCAAACTATATATGAAAAAAAACCTTTATTCAACTTTTGGGGATTCTGACCGCGCAAGGGCAAGTTTCAGTTTTACCAGATATTTGTACGCCGAATAGTCCGGAAAAGTCGCCGGTTTGTCATGCGCGAAAAA
>CAZACA010000016.1:0-19671 GCA_964483515.1 uncultured Treponema sp. | reverse complement strand
AAAAAAAAATCCGCCGCTTCCTTATGGAAAAATCCGCGGGAAACGGCAGGAAGTTCCGTTACAAATCGAATTCGTCGGAATTTTTCCGCATTTCGGCGATTTCCTCGGAAATTTTTTGTGCCAGCGTCATTAACCGCGCAACTTTTTTCGGCGAAATGGAAAGAAGTTTTCCCACGGCAATGTTTGACGGCACCATGGACGCTTCGAGTTTTTCGGCCTGCATGGAACTTCGCTTCCACCGCTCATCCAGCATGCGGATTTTTTCCGTCAGTCCGTCCAGGTCATTTTCTGCATCGGGTACGGCGTTCTGCCTGATTATGTTCAGCCTTTTCCGCCTGAAATACGTGTAATTCCGCCTGGAAATGATTCCGCTGAGCCGTTTTTCCTTTTTTTCCACGGCAACACGGGCTTTACTGATGATTTTTTCCATTTCTTCGCGATTCGTTCCGGTAAAACGGCAGATTTTTTCCGTCAGCGGTTCGTGCAGAAAGCGGCAGGATTTTACCGCCAGAACCATGCACATTTTTTTCAGCTGTTCTTCCCTGCGTTTTTGCATCACGCTCATTTCCGTGCAGGTTTCATCCGATTTTTTTCCGCCCAGAAGACCGCGGCTGACGAAAATTTCCAGGTCGCTCACCGAAGACGTTTCTTCAAAAATTTTGTCGCCGAAACTGTCGCCGAATTCCTCCTGAACCACGAGCGCTTCGTAACTTGCATGAATCTGGTCGTAGCGGACTCTTTTTTTCCGCCACCAGAAATGCGCCGTCCTGACCGCACCGGAAAAATACGTGGAAAAATCCGCAATTTCTTCCACATAATTTGAAATCGCTCCGTTCAGTTTGTCGCCCAGGTAAAGCATAAACTCCTGAAAATCGTCGTCATCGCGGGGGATGCCGAAAAAACCGGGGTTTTCAAAAACGATTTTCAGGAGTTTTTCCCTGAATTTTTCCATGCAGGAATTTTCCGCGCCGAATTCCTTCCATTCCTCCCAGACTGCATTCAAATTTTTCAATTTTTGCCTCCGTTTTTTTAACGGCATCCGTTTGTATTGCGTTTTTCTCTTGCATTCCGCGTTCCATCCGGTTCAAGTCCGGTTTCAGCCTTTTCCGCCTGAAAAAAAATTCCGCTTAAAACAAAAAATCTGACACTTCCTGAAAGAAAATTCCGTCTGCGGCAAAAACATCGCAGTGAAAAAAAATTTTTCTGAACGGATTCAGTGAAAATTCCTGATATTTTCCGCAAGAAATTTCAGCGTGAAAAAAAATCCGCGGAATTCTGCCCGCAAAAAAATTGATTAACTTCGGCAAAAAAAAATCCGAACATTTATTAGAGGTTTTTTCCGTATGAAATTGAAAAAGTTTGCATTTATTCTGGCGTTTTTCTGGATTCCGTTGGGTGCATCTGCTTTTTCGGTGGCGTTTCAGATCGTTCAGCACGACGATTCGGAAAGCGCGGTGAGAAATTCATCATACATCATCGAGGAAAAATTTTTCGACTTTTTTTTCGATAAAGGCGTGGTGGTTTCAAATTCTCCCGTGGCAGTCTGTTCGGGCGACGATAATACGGTTTTTAAAAAATCCCTGAAGGAAGCGCAGGAGGGCGGCGTAAAGTACTTCATTGAAATTACGGGCGACTACGACGTTTCTTCTTCCACGAATCCTGAAGGCGCATTGCTTGAAAACGTTGAATCGATTTCATGGAAAGTTCTGGATGCAGATTCGGAAAAAATTCTGGGCGAAGGAAAAAAAATTCCACCCAGGGCAGCGGCCGTAAAAAACAGGCGGCAGGGTCTTTCCGATTTTGCTCTGGAAATAGCTGAAGATATTTATAAAATCATTCGCAGGTAGGGGACGTATGAAAAAATTTTTATCGGGATTTTTATTTCTGCTGATTTGTTCGGCGGTTTTTGCAGATTCGGCGGGCTCCGTGGAGGGCATAATCGAAGTTGCAGGAAAAGGAGACCTTCCGTCGGGTTATTTTGGAAAAGCGGCCGGTTATCTTCCCGGTGATACGGTTTCCATCGAAAATCCTGAAACAGGCGTAGTTTTGCAGATTCTCAATCTGGGAACGCTGGATGCTGCCGACGGAATTGCCGTGCTTCTTTCTGAAGAATCCGCGAAAACTCTTGGCGTTGAACCGAAATCCGGCGTAAAAGTCCGCCTGGAACCGCGTTCAGGTTTTTATGACGAAACCGTTTCAGGAAAAGCCGTTCTGGACGAAAAATCCCTTGCCGCCCGGAATTCAGCAAAAAAATCCGGTAAAAAAGACGATTCCGCGAAAAAAGAAATTCCTGCCGCTGAAATTCCCGAACCCGAAGAAAATTCCGCGGAAATTGCTGCCGTCCCCGCTGCCGACGAAATTCCTTCCGCAGAAGAACCCGAAACCGATGAAGAAAACGAAATTCCCGGCGAAACTGACGTGGCGGAAGAAAACGAAATTCCTTCCGAAGCAGAAATCGCCGAGCCGGAAGTTGCCGAAGAAAATCCTGCGGAAAATTTTGTTGCAGAAGCGGAAGCAGCCGACGAACCGGACGAAATCGACGAAATAGAAGAAGCGGAAGTTGCAGACGAAATTGCAGCGGAAGAAGAAATTCCTCAGGAAGAAAGCGAAGAAACGCCTGAAGAAAATCTCGCGGAAATTGAAGCGGTGGAAGTTCTGGACGAAGAGCCTGCCGCGGAAGAATCCCCTGACGAAGAAGTTGCCGACGAAGCGGACGAAAACGAAGAAGAAGCAGAAGTTGCCGAAGAATTTGAGCACGAAGAAATTCCGCCCGCCGAAGAAATGACGCTTGTTCCCGTTGCAGCGTTTGCTCCTGCCGTTGAAGAAGAAAAAGCAGAAGAAAAATCCGATGAAAATCCTGCGGAACAGCTTGTGGTGGTGGAAGCCCCCGCGGAAGAAAAGCCTGATCCGGAAGAAAAAGTCATCGTTACGGAAATTCCTGCGCTGGAGCCGCCGAAAGAAGATTACGAAAACGAAGAAAACAGTTTCGCGGAATCAAAAGCGGACGTAGAACAGCCGTCGCCTGCGGAAATTTCTGAAACGGAAGAAGAAGCGGTGGAAGCGGAAGAACTTTCGGACGCAGAAGAAACCGAAGAATCCGTGGAAGAAAATCCCGTGGAGGAAGAAGCGGAAGTTGCCGAAGAAGCGGTGGAAGCGGAAGAACTGGACGAGCCTGAAGAAATTGCCGAAGAACATGAAGACGAAATTCCGCCCGCTGAAGAAGAAAAGGAACAGATTGTGGACGAAATTCCGCCTGCCGCAGAAGAACCCGTCGCCGAAGAAAAAACTGAAAGCGCTCCCGTTGCCGAAGAAAAACCGGAAGAAGAAATCGCAGAAGTTTCGGAAGCCGAAGAAAAAACTGAATCGTACACGGAAGAATTCGTTGAAAGCGCGGAAGTTGAAGTGGAAGAAGAATACGAGCCCATCGTCCTGATTCCTGCCGCGCCTGAAATTCCGCCGGAAGAAACTGAACCGTCCGAAAAATCCGCAGAAAAAACCGAAGAAAAAGTTGCGGAAGAAAAAATCAGCGTGACGACGGAAAAAGTTGCAGAAAAAGCCGGAGAATCCGCGGAAAAGGAAAACGCTGCGGAAGAATCGCCGTTCGGTCTGGAAGATTACGTGGTGGATTCGGAAGACGACCTTGAAAAATCGTGCTACTACATTCAGATTGCAACGCTGGGCGACAAAAAGAACATTGAAGCCGCGCTCAAAAAGTACTCGAAGTATCCGATTTCCCTTGTTCCCAACGGAAAAGGCGCGTACCGTGTGCTTGTGGGTCCGCTTTCCGTGGATGAATACGGTGCAGTCCTGGCAAAATTCCGCGATGCAGGATTTAAAGATGCATTTGTCCGAAAGCGATGATTTTCTGCGTCGAAATTTCCCCGTAAACGGGGATTTTTTTGTTTTAAACGATTTGACGATTTTCAGAAATTCCGCGGAAAAAAGTTGCATTTTGGCGGAGCGGGGTTTATACTCTGTCTACACGTGTTGACGATACGCTGTCAATGCAATTTTTTTTTCGAGGTGGTTTATGAATTCGCTTTTAAAATGCGCCGTACTTTCGGCTTCGGTGATTTCTTCGGCGTTCGTGATTTCCTGTTCGTCGTCGTCTTCGCGGACTCAGGGCAGGGAAAAAATTACGATTCTTCCCGTGGAAAAAATTTCCGACGATTTCGTGATGGGCGTGGACGTTTCTTCGCTGGTTTCCGTGGAAAAAAGCGGCGGAAAATTTTTCGATGCAAAAGGAAAATCCGCTGATCCGATTTCGCTTTTAAAGGAGGGCGGAGCGAATTGCGTGCGGATTCGTGTGTGGAACGACCCGTTCGATGCAGGCGGAAACGGTTACGGCGGCGGAAATAACGACATTGATACGGCGGTGGAAATCGGAAAGCGTGCCACAAAACTCGGACTGGGCGTTTTAATCGACTTTCATTATTCGGATTTCTGGGCTGACCCGAACAAGCAGACTGCACCGAAAGCATGGAAAAATTTTTCCGTAGAACAGAAAGCATCTGCAATGGAAAAATTCACCACGGAAAGTTTGCAGAAATTGAAGGACGCGGGCGTAAACGTAAAAATGGTTCAGGTGGGCAACGAAATCAATAACGGGCTCGCGGGGGAAATTTACGACGATCAGGTTCATGCGCTTTTAAATGCAGGATGCAATGCCGTCCGCAAATTCGATAAATCGCTTCAAATCGTAATTCATTTTACCGATCCGCTTTCGGAAGGCTATCTGGAACACAAGGCGAAACTGCTTGAAAAATACGGCGTTGATTACGACATTCTGGCGACTTCGTATTATCCGTACTGGCATGGCGACGTAAAAAAACTTTCCATGACGCTGAAAAAAGTTTCAAACCTTTACAAAAAAAAGGTAATGGTGGCGGAAACTTCATATCCGTTTACGGACGATGACGGCGACGGATTCGGCAACGTAGTTTCTACCATGTCGGCGAATCAGGAATTCCGCTATCCGTTTACCGTGGAAGGTCAGGCGATTGCAGTGCGTGACGTAATCGAAGCGGTGGCGAACATTAAAAACGGCGTGGGCGTATTCTACTGGGAACCGGCGTGGATTCCGGTAAAAAAATACGATGCAAATGCTGAAAACGCGGACGAAATCTGGCAGGGAAATTACGCGGCGTGGGAAAAATTCGGCAGCGGCTGGGCAAGCAGTTTCGCGGCGGAATACGACAAGGAAGTAAAATCCCAATGGAACGGCGGAACGTGGGACAATCAGGCTTTCTTCGATTTTGACGGAAAATGCCTTGAATCCATCAACGTTTTCAATTATGCGCGCACCGGTTCAAAAGGAAAACTTGACGTAGTTCGCGTAGAATCTCCGTCCGTGGAATTTACCCGCGGAAAACAGGGCGAACTTCCCAAAACCATAAAAGTTACGTACAACGACGGAAGCGAGCGCGATGAAGAAATCGAATGGAACAAAAGTCTTTCTGAAAAAGTGCTGAATAATCCGGATTTCGGCGAATACAAAATTCCCGGAACGCTGAAAAACGGCCACACTTCCACCTGCGTGGTAACGGTTACTGCAAGCAATTTTCTTGTAAACGGAAATTTTGAAAAAGGCGACACTTCGGGCTGGGAAATTATAAATCCGCTGGGAAAAGGCACGCCGAAAGTTGACAAGAACAATCAGAACGCAAAGGAAGGACTGTGTTATTTTACCGCGTGGGAAGCCGACGATTTTGAATTCGACATTCAGCAGACCGTAACGAGTTTTGCAGCGGGCGAATATCAGTGCTTTGCATCGTTTGAAGGAACCGGAATCACGAATCCCTGCGGAACGAAATTCATCGTCATCGTAAAATCAAAGGACGGCAGCGAAAAAGTTACCGAACGCGACGTAGAAATTCCCAACGTATGGAAAAAATTCTTCCGCGCTGAAGTTTCGGGCATTCATCTGGACGAAAATACTGAAAGCATTACGGTAAAAATTCACGTAAAGGCGGAATTTGATCCTGTGAGCGGTGCAAACGGTGCGTGGTTCGTTATGGACGACGTAAATTTGCTCCTTGCCGAATAAAAAAAGTGCCGATATAATTGCGCCATGGGATTTTTTGCGATTTTAATTTCACTTTGCGAAGTGCTTTTTCCGACGTTCATGCTTTGCGTGACGTATCCGTTCAGCAGAAAGGCGGCGGTTTTCTGGTCGAACTACATTACCTGCCGGTGTTCGCGGATTCTGTTTGCCGTGCTGAAATGCTACCGGAATTTCAATTTTCTGGGCGATAAAAAAAGCCTTGAAAAACTGCCGGAAGAATTTGTGGTGGTTTCAAATCATCAGAGTCTTTTTGACATTGCAGTCTATCTGAAATTTTTCGGCGGAATGCGGACTCGTTTCGTGGCAAAAGATTCGCTGGAAAAAGTGCCGATGGTGGGCAAAATGCTGAAATCCCAGGGTCATTGCATGATTCCGCGGCGGGGAAGTCCTTCCGTGGCAATGTCTTCCATCGACAGATTTTCTGAGCGCGTTCTGGCAAAAAATCAGATTCCCGTAATTTTTCCTGAAGGAACCCGGAGCAAGGACGGAAACGTAAATCAGTTTTATGCGGCAGGATTCAGGCGGCTTGCTGAAGGAACGAAACTTCCCGTGGCAGTGTGTGCGCTGGACGGCGGCTGGCGGATTTCCAGTCTGGATTCGATTATTACGAGCCTGCACAAAGGTTCGTACCGCGTAAAGGTGCTGAAAGTTTTCGATCCTCCGTCGTCAAAAGAAGAAGAAAAGCGCATTCTGGAAGAATCTTCTGCCCTCATAAAAAATCAGCTGTTACAGTGGCGCAGTCTTCCCGCGGATTCTCTGGAAGTATGATTTTTCCGCGGATTCAATAGTTTTTTACGCGGCAAATTTCCCACACGCGGTGAATTTTTGCGTTTCTGAAATCCTCAGGAATCGTTCCGGCGGTAATTTCCTTTGCGCGGACGTTTTCCGGAAGCAGTTTTTCGTCAAACCGTAACCGCCGGCTGTTCGTGCTGAAATAAAGCGTTCCGTTTTCTGAAAGCAGCGCGAGGCATTTTTTTATCAGCGGAATGTAGTCGCGGTTCACGTCCAGAAGCGTTTCCGTGCTTTTCGAGTTGCTGAAAGTGGGCGGATCCAGCACGATTATGTCGAATTTTTTGCCGTCGCCGTTTTTTTCTGCCGGTTCGTCCAGAAATTTCAGCGCGTCCATTTTACGGAAGCGGAATTTTTTTTCGTCAGTGAAGCCGTTCAGCGCGAAATTTTTTTTTGCCCAGTCGATGTACGTGTTGCTCAGGTCTACGCTTTCCACGAAACTTGCGCCGCCGCTCATGGCATACACCGAAAAACTTCCCGTGTAGCAGAAAAGATTCAGTACGCGTTTTCCCGTGCTTTCTCCGCGGATTTTTTTCCGCAGCGGTCGATGATCCAGAAAAATTCCCGTGTCAATGTACGAATTCAAATTCACGAAAAAAAGTTCGCCCTGTTCAAAAATCGTGCCGCAAATTTCCTTTTCCGCGGATTTTTCGTACTGCACGCGGATTTTTTCAGTCCTGTCATGCTGTTTTTTCCGCGTTTTTACCACTACATTTTCGGGCGAAATTTCCAGCGCTTCTGCTGCACGGATTTTCATCAGATTCAGCCAGCGGATTTCGTCGTCTTCGTCTTTTTCGTAGGGCCGCTCGTAAAGGTAAAGGTTTGCGAACGTGCGTTTTTTTTCGTCCGAAATCATTTTTTGTGCTTCCGCGGAATTTTTTGCAATTTCTTCGGCGAATTTTTCGTAGAATTCGGCGATTTCAGATTTTTTTCCGTCCGGCGCAAAAGAATAGACGTCCAGGCAGAGGGGAACTTCCGGAATGTCGCGGTCGTACACGCGGAATGCATGAATTCCGTTTTTGCGCGCGAATTTTTTCATGCGGCGGAAATTTTTTTCCACACGATTGAAGAAAATTTCAGCCTGATACGAATTTTTTTCGCCGTCCATTTTAAATTTTCCCCTTTAAAAATCGGAATTCAGTGATTTCCCGCGGATTTTCGTCCGTTTCGCCCAGTTTTTTCGTCATCCAGACGATTCCCAGCCATTTTCCGCCCTTGCAGCCGATTTCAGGAAATTCAGCCGTTTTTTCAAAGCCGAATTTTTCGTGAAAAGATGCGCTTGCTTCGTTTCCTTCCGTGATGACCGCGTGAACGAATTTAAATCCCTGAATTTTCAGCGCAGAAAGGAATTTTTCGTACAGTGCACTGCCGATTCCGCATCGTTTCGGGGCGTGGGGGGCGAGGTAAATCGTGGATTCTGCGTTCCATCTGTATGCATCGTGGGGTCGGAATTCTGATGCGTAAACGAAACCTGAAATTTTTCCGCCGGCGCTTTCTGCAACGAAAAACGGATAAATTTTTTTTGTGCGCGCGATTTTTTTCCGCCAGAATTCTGCATTTTCCGCTTTTTCAGAAAAAGTTGCCGTGGAATTTTCGGCGTAAAATCCGTAAATTCTTGAAATTTCCCCTGCGTCGCTTTTTTTTGCGGCACGAATCAAAACCGAATCCATTTTACGAAATGCGCTCCTTTTCCGATGACGACTGTTTTTCGATTGCCGAATGATAATTTTTCCACCATTCGAGTTCCATGACGTTTTCCTTTTCTTCTTCTTTTTTGAAAAATTCATCGCAGGAAGCAATTTTTTCGCGGCAGTTCACGACTGAATCGGAAATTTCCGGCTCAAAATGAATTCCGCGGTTTTCTGCAAAAAAATTCATGGTTTCGTCCACGGAAAAAGCATCCTTGTAAAGCCGCTGACTCAGAAGCGCATCCACCACATCCGCCGCAGCCATAATCCGTGCGCAGAGGGGAATCTGTTTTTCCTTCAGGGCGAACGGATAGCCTGAACCGTCCCATTTTTCGTGATGATAAAGCGCCATTTCCTTTGCAATTTCGTTGAATTTTCCGTCCTGAATCGGCGGAAGAAAATCAAGAATCCGTTTTCCTTCTTCCGGATGACACTTGATGATTTCAAATTCCGCGCTGTTCACCGAATCCGCCTTGTTCAAAACGCCTTCAGGAATGTGAATTTTTCCGATGTCGTGCAGGAGCGCCGCAGTTTCAAACATGGAAACGTTTTCATCGGTCAGTTCGTCAGCGTAAATTCCGCGTTTTTTCAAATCCCGCGCAATTATTCCCACGTACGCTTTCGTGTGGATTACGTGATTTCCCGTAAAAAAATCGTGGCTGCCCAGAATTTTTGAAATGAACTGAATTATTTCCGACTGGGTTTCTTCCAGCTGAATGTTTTTTTCCGTCAGTTCCAGATTCATGGAATTCGATTCGTCGATGGAAGCAAAAAAATTCCGCAGCGTTTTTCGTCCTTCGCCCGTAATGTGCATCGCCAGAAGGTAAGTCAGAAAAAGGTCAAAGGAATAACCGACGATATATGTGAAAAAATACGAAATTCTGCTGAAATTTTCGGCCTGCTCCGGCGTAAAAAAATAAGTTTTGTAAATCATGGTAAGAATCATCACCAGAAAAGCGGAAAAAGTCGTGGCCCGCGTAAAATTCCTGCTGTAATAAAGCGCAGAAACGAACGGAAAAAATCCG
Organism: uncultured Treponema sp.; assembly: GCA_964483515.1. Lineage (GTDB taxonomy): Bacteria > Spirochaetota > Spirochaetia > Treponematales > Treponemataceae > Treponema_D. The sequence continues at coordinate 10,105 of CAZACA010000016.1, read as the reverse complement.
TAGGAAATGTAAATTCCCGCGTTAAAATTTGACGAAATTATGCCCAGAAGGATTATGGACGAAATCATGCCGGAATTCCGCGAAATCAGCGGATTGCGGAGTTTTTTTGCCACGAAATAATTCGCCGCGTAACCGAGAATCGCCGCAACCTGCACCGCCAGAAGATATTTCAGGCTGAAATTCACGATTCCCGAAAGGTTTCCCAGAAAAAGCAGCAGCGGAATGAAATTCGCGTAAAGAAGAATCGTCCTTAAAAATTTATTTGCGCGGTAAGTCGTGTCGTTGAAAAAAAATTTTTCCTGCTCAGTCATAAGTTTCCCCGGTGTAATTTATCTTCAAGTCGTTTTCATGAACGGTTACAGTCGCTTTTTTTCCCATGACGAGCGGCATGACCGGATCGATGTGGCCCACGTCTGCATCCAGAACAACCGGTACGCCGAATTCGCCGAGCAGATCGGTAACTGCATTGAACCTGTCGATTCCGAACATTTTTTCGCGGAATGAAGCGAGCGGCCGTCCGATTAAAAATCCTGCTGCACTGTCGAACCAGGACGCGTTTTTTAAATGCCAGATCTGCCGCCGGATTTCGCACGGATTTCCGTCACAGCTTTCAAGCACCCAGACGATTTTTTTGAATTCCGCGTTGAATTTTTTCATTTCGTCCAGATGAGTTCCGCAGAGATTCGCCAGAACGTCAAGGCATCCGCCCAGAAGCACGCCCGAAAATTCCGCATGATTTTTTCCGCCTGAAATCGTCAGAATTTTTTTTTCGCGCAGGTTATACGTGAAATTTTCAGCATTTTCCGCGGAAACGTCGTCGTCTTCAGGCCGCTGAAAAAAATCGAATCCGCGTGTTTCCGTTAAATTTCCTTCCAGAATCGAAAGGGAATCGTTTTCCGTGCGCTCCCATTTTTTGCCGAATCCCGTGAACGTGGGACCGTAAATTGCTGCCGTCCGCGAAATGGTCACGAGGGGAAAAATAAAATTCGTGTTGTCGGAATAGCCCAGAAACCACTTGGCATCGCAGTTTTTCAGCGAGGCAAAATCCACGAATCCCGCAGTTTCGCACATGAGTTCGCCGCCGCCTGCCGAAATGACCGCCGAATTTTCGCGTGAACGGTAAAATTCCTGCAATTCTTCTGCCGCAAATTCGGGGTCGGTGGAAATTCCTTTTCCGTCGCTTAAAAAAACGGTTTTGCCTGCGGAAATTCCGTAGCCTTTTTCTTCAAATCGCTTTTTCGCCACAAAAAATTTTGTCCTGTACGGTTCCGTGGTGCAGCCGAAGGAGGGGGCGGTTACTCCGATGATGCTTCCTTTTTTCAGCGGGGAGGGAATTCTGATTTCCATGGCGCAATTATACACGATTATTCGCTTCCTTCAATTGAGCCGGAGCGGGATTTTTCAAACCGGAGCATTTCCGCGTCTTCCCTGCCGAATTTTTCTTCCAGCGCTTCGTATGACGACTGTTTTTTTTCGCGTTTTTTCCGGGACAACGGGCGCGAGTACTGTTTCCGCATGACGGAATAATATTCTGAATCGTCCATAAATCCTCCGCAGCAATAAAAAAAGCACCCTAAAACTAGAGTGCTTGAGTGCCAACGGTCAGAATCGGACTGACGACATAAGGATTTTCAGTCCTCCGCTCTACCAACTGAGCTACGTCGGCAACTGATGTGCGCAAATATAGCGAATTTAATTTTTTGTGTCAACGCTTGTGCATAAAAAATTCAGGAACGATTTTAAAAAATTGTTATTTTTTCCCGCGGAATTCAGTATCTTTTTTGCTGCGTGAAGTTTTTACGTGTGGATTTTCGCTCATTCGGCGGAAAAATTAAAATTTTATTTAAATACGAGGTTTTTATGAAAAAAAATTTGTGTTTTTTTGCAGTTCCGTGGATTTTTTCAGCGTTTTTCGTTTCCTGCGCCACGTCAAAAGCGGAACCTGAAGGCGACTGGCAGTTAATTTCGTTTGAAAAGGACGGAGTTGCCCGGACAATCTGCGATTCTTCGCTGAGCGTTTCAAAAACGGACGATTCAGTTTATTCCGTGGAAGGATTTTCGGGCGTAAACGATTTCAGCGTAAAAATCAGCGCAAAGGGAAATTCGATTTCGTCTTCGTCACTTGCATCCACAAAAATGGCGGGCGGAAAGGAAGCAATGGAATTTGAAAATTTGTATTTTGCATCGATTTCTTCCGCGGATTCCTGGGCGGTTTCGGAAAAAGGCAGGACTCTGGAAATAAAAAGCAGCGCGGAAAATTCTACGGCACGATTTTTTGCACGGACGCTTCCCATGACTTCCTGGAAAATCACCGGAATTAACATGGGCGACGGAATGGTTTTGATGGATTCTGAAATAACGCTTGCTTTTTCTTCGGATTCGGCTGCAAACGGCTATACGGGCGTAAATGTGCTGAACATAAGTTATGAAGCGGATTCTTCCCTGCACACGATTTCCTTCGGCGACGGACAGCTTACCATGAAAGCGGGCACGGTTCTGGAAATGAAGGCGGAATCTTACTTTCTGGAAAATTTGAAAAACGCAAAAAAATATTCGCTTCTGGGAAAAAACCTGACGATTTTCGATGAAAACGGCGAAGCGCTCCTGGAATTTTCCGCGGATTAGCAAAAAAATCGGCGGGGATTTTGATGCGGTGATTATTGACTAACAGAATCATTTTGTGTATAGTACGCCACATCGATTGCGTGGTGCCTGTAGTTCAGGGGTAGAGCGCCAGATTGTGGATCTGGTTGTCGTGGGTTCAAATCCCACCAGGCACCCTTCCGTGATTGAAAGTTAAATGCGTTCGTAGCTCAACTGGATAGAGTAGTGGACTTCGAATCCGAAGGTTGCACGTTCAAGTCGTGTCGGACGCAAACCGGGCGATTAGCTCAGCTGGTAGAGCAACAGACTCTTAATCTGTGGGTCGGGAGTTCGATCCTCCCATCGCTCAAACGATTCTGCAACGGTCGATCGTAACTGCGGGAGTGGTGAAATTGGCAGACACGCTAGACTTAGGATCTAGTGCCCAAGGCGTGAGGGTTCAAGTCCCTTCCCCCGCAATTTTGCCTTCCGCGATTTCCTTTCTTTCTGCACGTCTTTTTTAATTGAAACCTTAAAAACATTGCTATATACTGAGCCGCATGAAATGGTTGATAATCGTTCCTGAAAAAGAGGACAAAGAGTTTGATTCGGCAAAAAAGCTTTTCAACGAATCGGGTTGGCTGCATGACGAAATTTTTGTTTCGGATTTGCAGGATGAAAAAAAATCAGCGGATGCCGTTGCGAAAATTACAAAATCCACGCATTGTCTTGTTTTAAACGCTGATTCCATAAAAGATTCCCCCTGGTTTGAATATTTTGCAGGATTCGCGTCGGGAAAAGGACTGGACACGCTTTTTGTGGGCAAAAGCGAAACCGTAAAAAAAATTGCAGGATTTGCATTTCACGACGGAAATTTCGCAAAAACATTCAGCGATTTTGACGGCGTACAAAAATTCCTTTCAGAAAATTCAAAAAAAATCGAATCGGAATCGCTCAAAAAAGAAAGTTTTTCTTCCCTCATCAAAAGCGGAATTTCCATCACGGCGGACAGTTACGCGTACTATCTGGAAAAGGAAAAAACTGAAATCTGCGAAAAAATCATCGCGGCAGGAATCGACGTGAATTCGTTTACGACTGACGGCGTTCCCCTTCTGTGCGTGGCGGTTCGTGCGGAAGATTCGGCGCAAATCGAAAAACTGCTTTCACTGGGCGCTGACATAAATTCAGTTTCACGTGACCGCGGATATTCGCCCGTAATGGATGCAGTGTGGCGCAAAAATTACGACGTGGCGAAACTTTTAATCGAAAAAGGCGCGGATTTGAACATCATGAGTTCCGACGGACAGAGCATTCTGGTGCTTGCGGTGGGCAACGGAAACGCAAAAATCGTTGAACTGCTCCTGAATTCCGGCGCAAATCCTGACGTAAAGGACGCCATGGGAATGAGTGCGCGGGGTTATGCAAGCCTTTTCAAAAATGAAGAACTCGTCAAACTGATGGAAAAATTCCCTGCTCAGGAAGCGAGTTGATTCATGGAAAGCGAAGAAAAAAAAGTTTGCGTTGTTTTTGCAGGCGGCGGAACCGGCGGACACATTTATCCTGGAATTGCCGTGGCTGAAGAATTAAAATCTTTTGCTGCGGAAAACGGCGTTCAGGTCGAAATTCACTGGATCGGAAATTCAGCCGGAATGGATTCGTCCATCGTTTCAAAAAATCTTGAATCGGCGGGCGGATGCATTTCGTCGTTTACGGGAATTCCCTGCGGAAAATTGCGGCGATATTTTTCACTGAAAAATTTCAGCGACATTGCAAAAATTTTTTTCGGCGCGGTAAAATCATTTTTTGTTTTAAAAAAATTGCATCCGGCGTTCGTTTTTTCAAAGGGCGGATTCGTCAGCGTTCCTCCGTGTTTTGCTTCGCGGATTTTAAAAATTCCGTATTTTACCCACGAATGCGATTTTACTCCGGGGCTTGCAACAAAATTAAACGGCGGCGGGGCAAAAAAAATTTTTCTTTCATACGGCGAAACTCAGAAATATTTTTCTCCGTCGGCGCAGAAAAAATGCGTGGTTACGGGAAATCCGGTTCGCAGGGGATTTTATGAAAATTTTTCGGCGGACGGGCGGAATTTTTTAAAAATTCATTCGGCGGAAAAACCGGTTCTGCTTGTTCTGGGCGGAAGTCTGGGCGCAAGGCAGATTAACGATCTGGTTCTGGAAAATCTTCCGGCGCTGAAGGAAAAATTCATCGTCGTTCATCAGACCGGAAAAAAATTCGCTGAAGAAAATCCGCAGGTCATGAATTCGGCGGACGAAAATTATAAACCGTTTGAATTCATTCACGGCGAAATGATTTCGGTGATTCAGGCAAGCGACGTAATTCTTTCGCGGGCAGGAGCAAATTCGCTCTGGGAATGCGCAGTTTCGGCAAAACCCATGATTCTGATTCCGCTGGAAGGTTCGGGAACCCGCGGCGACCAGGTGGACAACGCAGAATTTTTTGAAAGGCAGAATGCGGCGATGGTTCTCTGCGGAAAAAATGCAACGGGCGAAAATCTTCTGGCCCTTCTGGAAAAAATGACGGACAGAAAAATCCGCGGAGAATTTTCGGCGAACTGCAAAAAAATTTGCGGCGGCGAAAAACCTGCGCTTAAAATTGCAAAAATCATGTTTGGAGAAATCGGAAAATGACGTTTCCTGCCATCGACATTGTTTTTCTTGTCATCGTTCTGGGTTTTGGAATTTTCGGGGCAATAAACGGATTTCTGAACGAAGTTTTCGGCAAAGCGGCTCCGGTGGTAAGTGCATGGGTTGCGCTTCTGTTTTACAATCGGCTTGTTTCGCCCATGGAAGAGCATTTGCAGATTCATTTTGTGGCGGTAACGCTTTCGTTCCTGCTGATTTTCGTGATTGCGTTCATCGTGATGAAAATCGTTCAGACCATGATGAAAAATCTTTTCGGCGGCGAAATTTTTAAGGATCTGGACAAATTTCTGGGATTCGTTTTCGGCGTAATCGAAGGGCTTGCGGTGACGGGCATAATTCTGCTTTTCATGTACGCGCAGTCCTGGTTTAAAATCGACGAAATTCTTTCAGGAAGTTTTTTCGACAGAATTCTTCATCCGATTTTATCGAATCCGCTTGAAACCATTACGAACGCAGTGGAATCCGCGGAATTTTAATTTTCTGATTCTGCTGACTGATTTGATTCGAGGAAAAAAATGTACGACAACATTCTGAACCAGAGCGCAACGCAGCTTTTGCGGGACGACATAAAAAATAACCGTCTGCCGTCATCGCTTCTTTTTTCGGGGCCATCGTCTTCGGGAAAACTTTCCTGTGCGCTGGAAACGGCGAGAATCCTTTCGTGCAGAAATTCAGGCGAATGGAACTGCACGTGTCAGAACTGCCTGCATCACAAGGCCATGGTCAGCCGGAACCTGATGATTTGCGGAACGGGCGACAGGACGCTGGAAATCCGTGCGGCAAAAAAAACTCTTCTGGTGCAGAATTTGCAGAATTCGCGTCATCTGGAAGCGTCACGATTTTTGTATCTGCGTGCGGTGCGGAAATTAACGTCGCGGTTTGATTACGTCCTCTGGGAAGGTGAAGACAAATTCGCAAAATTTTCGCCCCTCCTTCAGGAAATCGACGATTCGCTGGAAGAACTTGAGCCTGGCAGGACGATTCCCGACGATGAAACGCTTCAGAAAATTTTAGACGGCGTGGAAAAAAACTGCGAAAAACTTGAATCGAATTTTTTGTACGAATCCCTTCCCGTTTCGCAGATCCGAAATTTTTCAGCCTGGGCGCATCTGGCTTCGGAAAACGGAAAAAAAGTTCTGGTCATTGAAAACGCCGACATGATGATGGAAAGCGCGCGGAATGCACTTTTAAAAATTCTTGAAGAGCCGCCTCAGGACGTCTGCTTTATTTTGACGACTTCCCGCCGTTCATCCATTCTGCCCACGATTTTGTCCCGCGTAAGGACGTACAATTTTTTTGAGCGTACTGCAGAACAGCAGCAGAACGTAATTCGACGCGTGTTTCATCATGAATCGAATTTTAACGATGCGGAATTTTCTTCGGTGGATGAATTCCTTCAGTCGTTTTTAAGCGTGAGTCCGCAGATTGTCCTGCAGAAGGCCGCCGAATTTTTCGATTCGGTTTCGGAAGGAAAAGTGCCCGACGCAGCGAAAATCGTTTCGGACTGCGGTTCCTTTGAGCCGCGTCTGGTTTTTAAAATTTTTATAAAGGGAATCATTTCGGCGCAGAGTCATCTGAAAAATTCTCAGGAAGGCGCGGAAATTTCTTTTAAAATTCTGCAGGTTTTGCAAAAGTCGCTGAATTCGGTAACGATTTTTAATCAGAATCCGCGGTCGTGCCTGGAAGAACTTACGCGAAGCCTCATGCAGATAAATTTTTTGAACGACGGATTTTTGTCGCGGAAAAAAAATGAAAGCCGCGAAAATTTCATCGAGGAAAAATGAACGAATTCGTAGAAAAAGCATCAGAAAAAATCGACAAACTTTCCGACGAACAGCTGAAGCGGATTTTTGATTCGGCGCGGGAAGAAAGTGAAATTTTCGATTCCATAATTCAGAGCATTCCGTCCGGGCTGATTGTGGTAAACGACGAATGGCGCATCCGCAAAATCAACAAGGCCGCAAAACGATACATCAGTTTTCTGCCGCTGCACAAGGAAAGCGCTGAACCGGTCTGGTCGCTGATTGACGATGAAGAAATTTCTGCGTTTATTTTTTCATGCGCGAAAAATAATCTGACGGGCACGGAAGAAGAATTTTCTGTAACGGCTGCGGACGGAAAAACGCGGTTCGTTTCGGTTTCGGTCATGCCTTTCGTGCGGAACGAAAAAATCGAAGGCAGGCTGATTCTGGCGGAAGACGTCACTTCAAAACGTCAGCAGGAAATTCTTTCGCACCGGATGGAAAAATTAAATTCCCTTACGAATCTGGCGGCATCGGTTGCACACGAAATAAAAAATCCGCTGGGCGCCATCAGCATTCACATTCAGCTTCTTCAGAAAGCCGTGAAAAAAAGCCGTGAAAGCGACGGAATTCTGCCCGACGAAAAATTCATGGAAAAATATCTGGAAATCGTCACGGAAGAAATTGAAAATTTAAATAAAATCGTCATGGATTTTTTGTTTGCAGTCCGACCGCTTCAGGCAAATTTGATTCTGTGCGATCCCGATTCCCTCATCGAAAAGTACGCGGAATTTTTTGCGCCGGAACTTTCTTCGCTGGGAATTCAGCTTTCCGTGGAAACCGGAAAAAATTCCGTGCGGCTTTTAATCGACGAAAAACTTTTTAAAGAAATTCTGATTAACATCGTGCAGAATGCAAAATCGGCGGTGGAAGGAAAAATCGGCGGAAAAATTTTCGTGAAAACTTTCGTGCGGGGCGAAAATTATTTTCTGACCATTGCGGATAACGGTTCGGGCATGACGAGTGAAACGTGTGCGCGGATTTTCGAGCCGTATTACACGACGAAAGCGGACGGAACAGGGCTCGGGCTTACCACGGTTTACAAAATCGTAAAGGAATTCCGCGGCGACATTTCGGTGAATTCGGAACCGGGAAAAGGCACCGTTTTTACGATTCAAATTCCAGTTCCGCAGAAAGAAACAAAAATGATTGAAGCGAAATAGCGGGAGAAAAAATGAAATTTACTTTGCTCATAATCGACGACGAAAAAAATATCCGCGAAGGTCTGGCAGCGAATTTTGAAATGGAAGACTACAACGTAAAAACCGCTGCGTCCGGAAAAGAAGGCCTTGAAATGATTGCGAAAGGCGACGTGGATCTCGTCATAACCGACCTGCGGATGCCCGGAATTTCAGGCGAAGAAGTCCTTCAGAAAGTTGCTACGGAAACGCCCGGAATTCCCGTAATCGTTCTGACGGGTCACGGAAGCATCGATTCGGCGGTGGAAGCGATGAGGCACGGCGCGTACGATTTTTTAACGAAACCGCTGAATCTTGACCAGCTGGGAATGATCGTAAAGCGTGCACTGGAAAGCCGCGAAATAAAAATTGAACATCAGGCGCTGAAAAAGGAAGTTGCGGAAAATTCGGTTTTTAAAAAAATGATCGGGTCGTCTCCCGCGATGCAGAAAATTCAGGAAACGATAAAAAAAGCGGCATCGTCAAAGGCAAGCGTTTTGATTACCGGCGAAAGCGGCGTGGGAAAGGAAGTCGTGGCGCAGGCAATTCATGCACTTTCTCCGCGGAACAAAAAGCAGATGATAAACGTTCATTGCGCGGCGTTAAGCGAAACTCTTCTGGAAAGCGAACTGTTCGGTCACGAAAAAGGTGCGTTTACCGGCGCTGACCATCTGCAGAAAGGCCGATTTGAACTTGCCCACGGAAGCAGCATTTTTCTGGACGAAATCGGCGAAATAAATCAGGGCGTGCAGATAAAAATTCTCCGCGTTCTGGCTGAAAAAAAATTCGAGCGTGTAGGAGGCGAGCAGACCATCGAAGTGGACGTTCGTGTAATTTCCGCGACGAATAAAAATCTGGAAGAAGAAATCAAAAAAGGAAATTTCCGCGAAGATTTATTTTACCGTCTGAACGTAATTCACATTCAGGTTCCGCCGCTCCGTGAAAGAAAAAGTGACCTGCCGCTTTTAATGGCATCGTTTCTGGAAGAATTCAATCAGGAAAATTCAAAAAACGTCCGTGGATTCAGCGCAAAGGCAAAATCCGCCATGATGAAATACGACTGGCCCGGCAACATCCGCGAACTCAGAAATTGCGTGGAAAGCGCAGTGGTTCTCTGTTCAGGCGACGAAATTTCCGTGGACGATCTGCCTCCCAACGTTTCAAAAATTTCCGCGGAAGAATTTATTTCAGTTCCGTTCGGAATCACCATGGACGAAGCGGAAAAAATCATCATTGCGCAAAATCTCGCTGCAAACAAAAACAACAAAAGCAAAACTGCGGACGTTCTGGGAATCGGCAGGAAAACGCTGCAACGGAAAATCGCGGAATGGGAGGGCGAATGACCCGGACAATTTACGACAGGCTGGGCGAACTTTTAAGCGAAACTCTGCGCGAAGGAAAAGTGAAATTCGTAAAAACCCGCGGAACTTTTTTTGACGAAGAAAATCCGGCGGACGAATCAGAAAATTCTTTTGTGGAAAATTCGTTGTCACGCGGAAGTGAAAATTTTTTTGCAGGAAAATCATCGGCGAGTGGAAGTGAAAATTCTTCTGGCGTAAATTCGTCGGCGCACGGAACGGAAAATCCTTTTACAGAAAATTCATTTGCGCGCGGAACGGAAAATTCTTTTGCGGAAAATTCATCGTCACGCGGAAGTGAAAATTCTTTTGCGGCAAATTCATCATCGCGCGGAAGCGAAAATTTTTCTGGCGGAAATTCGTCGCCACGCGGAAGTGAAAATTCTTTTGCAGGAAATTCATCGTCGCACGGAAGAGAAAATTCTTTTGCGGAAAATTCGTCGGCGAACGGAAGTGAAAATTCTTTTGCAGGAAATTCATCGTCACGCGGAAGTGAAAATTTTTTTGCAGGAAATTCA
>CAZACA010000015.1:0-20550 GCA_964483515.1 uncultured Treponema sp. | reverse complement strand
TAATCCGGAATTTTCACTGCACGCAGAAATTACGCTATAAAGTTTCCAGTTCTTCCGCGAAAACTTTGTCGGCGTCTTTTGCGTCAATGGTGCGCACGATTTTTCCTTTTTTGAAAATCACCGCCTTATCTTTTCCGCCCGCAATTCCCAGATCGGCGTGCCTTCCCTCCCCCGGTCCGTTCACGACGCAGCCCATTACGGCAACCGTGATGTTTTTGTCCAGCGAAAGAAGATGATTCTGCCATTTTTCCACGAATCCGTGCACGTCAAATCCGATTCTTCCGCAGCGAGGACAACTGACGATGGTCACTCCCCCCTTGCGAATTCCGCATTCGTGAAGAATTTCCCGCCCGGCAATGACTTCGTTTTCAGGCGAAGAAGAAAGACTCACGCGGATTGTGCTGCCGATTCCTTCCTGCAACAGACGGGAAAAAGCCAGAGTTGATTTTACAACGCCAGTTATAAGCGGACCTGCTTCCGTTACGCCGATGTGCAGCGGAATATCCGATTTTCGCGCGAATTCTTCGTTGGCTTCCACGGTTTCCGCCACGTCAGACGATTTCATGCTTACAACCACATCGAAAAAATTCAGCCTGTCGAAAATTTCCACTTCGCGAAGGGCAGTTTCACAAAGCGCCCGTGCACGGCTGATTTTTTCCGCGGCAACCTGTTCGTCCAAATCTTTCGGCAGCGACCCCGAATTCACTCCGATTCTGATGGCAGCATTTTTTTCGCGGCACGCATCCACCACGGCTTTTACTTTCGATTCGTCACCGATGTTTCCGGGATTTATCCTGATGACGCTCACGTTTCCCTTGAGGCATTCCAGCGCCAGACGATAATCGAAGTGAATGTCGGCAACAAGGGGAACTTTTGTCCGTTCGGCAATGGCACAAAGGGACGCGGCACTTTCAACGTCGGGTACGGCAAAACGAATTATGTCACAGCCAAGGGAATTAAGCGCGGAAATCCTCTCCAAAATAGAATCGAGGGCACCCCGATCATCTTTTACGCCGGCAATGCCCTCTTTCCACATGGTCTGAACTGTCACCGGGTTATTTCCGCCGATGGCAATCCGATTGATTCCGCCCTTTCCCCCGATTGTTACGGTTCTGGGCGATTTAAACATTTTTTTAGCAGACAATCATGCCGAAAACCATGCTGAACAACGCAATGGTTTCGCAAAGACCAACTACCATGATGTACTGCGCAAAACCTTTTCCTGTTTCAGCGAGGGCATCGGAACCGGCAGCACCGGCTTTTCCCTGAGCGATTGCTGACATACACATTGAAAGTCCGCAGGCAAGTCCCAGTCCCAGAAGGAAAAGCGGATCGCTTGAAGAAGTACGCATGGTGTTCATCAGAAGAAAACCGTAAATCGTCTGTGTCAGCGGCGCACCGGCAAAAACTACCAGAAGAAACGGAGCCGGTTTGTTGTTAAGGTAGCACCTTTTCCACGCTCCAATCGCGCCCTGTCCCGCAATTCCGATTCCGATGGCACTTCCCATCGCGGCAATGCCCATTACAATACCTGCACCAATCATTCCCCAATTCATAAAATACTCCTTTACGCAAATCTGCGCTAACAATCTAATTTTTTAAGCAGAAAATCTGCATTTTTCCTATTTTTTTTCGTTCTCGCTGAACGGCGAATATTTCGTTCCGCTCCAGGACATTCCCAGATGCTGACTGAATTCAAGCGTATTCAGCCGGACTCCGTGAACGATAACCGAAAGCAGATTCAGCACGATGTTCAGTCCGTGACCAAAGCAGAGCAGAATCACGCCGAACACAACCATAATCAGTTTTCCCAGCATGGGTCCTGCCATGGTATTGATCGTATTGCTGATTGCCGCACCTGCAAGAGCCACCGCCCAAAGCCTGATGTACGAAACGATGTCGCTGAAAACGTTTACGATTCCCAGAAGAACGCTGATAATGTTCTTTACGCTTTCCAGAACCGAATCTTTTATGCTTCCGTCGTAATTTGAAAAGACGAAATTCAGCGCAAATCCGACCAGAAGCACTCCTATCGCCAGATACGGCACGGGAAGCCATCCGATTCCGAAAAAGTACATGGTCTGCTCCGTAATTCCCAGCGGATATTTTACGGCATCCACTACCATGTCCATTACCACGTAGAACATTCCCCACAATTCCAGAAGCGAACCCAGTTCACCAAGCCATTTCAGCGTTTTTCTGTAGCGGATTATTCCCTTTCCGTGGGCTATGCTCAGCTGCAGAATCGCCAGAATGAAGCAAAAAATCTGCTGATTCGTATTTGCCACGTCGCTGCCTGATTTTGCCGCGGAAATCGGTGCAAAAGAAGCGTCCACCATCCACTGCGGAAGTTTGTCTGCTTCAATTCCGAACCAGGTGCAGGTTAAAACGCCCCAGACCATGGTACTCAGCCCCAGAAGGAAAACCAGAACGTTCACCGGAGCAAAAGCCTTTCCGTTTTTCGCGCCTTTAGCCATTAACGCCACGCCCAGAATGCAGACGAGCGCACCGTATCCTGCATCGCCAAAAATCATGGCAAAGAAAATGCAGAAGAAAAGCAAAAACCAGCCCGAAATGTCGTACTCGTTGTAGCCCGGCGTAACGTCCAGAAATCCGGTCAGCGGATAAATCAGACTCACAAGCCGATTATTTTTCAACTTTGTGGGAACAAATTCGTCCGGTTCAGGGTCACGCGCCGAATAAGCCCAGCCGTTTTCCGCACACGCAGCCTTGAATTTTTTCATGGAATCCACGGGAACGAATCCTGTAAGCCACGCGAGTTTCATCTGCTCGTCCTTGACTTCATCCGATTTTTCGCAGTGAATTCCGCTGGCAACGTTTTCAAATTCGATGTCAGAAACCAGTTCCTTTTTGTACGCAGCAAGGGAATCGCGGAATTTTTTCCATGACAGAATAGTCCTGTCGATTTCAGCAATTTCCGCTTCGGAGTCCCTGATGATTTTTTTGAATTCCTTTGTGGAATGCTCCGGAACCGGAACCGCATACGCTTCGGGCGGAAGTCCTGCAGGTCGTTCGTCCAGTGCAGAATCCCACAGCAAAAGGAACCGCGTAACTTTATTGGCGCAGTTCACCAGAATCGTCCTGCATTCCCTGCCGATTGACGCATATTTTTCCTGAGGAATTTCGTACATATAAACAAAAATTCCCTTTTCCGCCAGAACCGAAAATTCCGCGGGATCAACATTGCCCCAGAGTTCAAGTCGCGAAAGTTCGTTTCTGCTCTGCGCAATTACGTCGAAAAGCGATTTGCGTCTGTCGCTTAACGAAATAATTTCCTTTGCTTTCTGCGCGTTTTCTTCCTTGCCGAGTTTTTCCTGCGACACGGAAGTTTTTTTCGGAAGTTTCGCTTCGTCCAGAATCGAAATCGCCTTGTCCGTTTCCGCCGCCGATTCCCTGAACGAAGTCAAAAGCGCACTCTGTCCTTCCAGTTCTTCCAGATGAAGTACGCCCGCTTTCCGCAGTTTTTTCAGCGATTCTTCCCGCGTGGAATCGAGAATCACCAAGGAAACTTTTTTCATCTGCACGATTGCCATTATTCAGCCTCCTTGTCCGATACCGACTGCAATTTTTTCTTGGAAATTTTCGAGCGGACAACTGCATTAACCTGTTCGTCTCCCAAAAAAATTCCGATCCGCTTGATGTTCGCTTTCGTTTCAGGAATTTTTACTTTTTCAAAAAGATTTACGCGCTGAGTCGTCGTGCGCAGTTCCTTTGAAAGAAGCCGAACCTGTTCGTCCAGAACTTCCGCCTGCAAATCAAGTTCCAGCGCCTTTTCCATTCTGTCGGCAGCAAGATCAATCCAAAGCGGAGTTGAATACAAATCGTAGTCGCCCCGCCCGAAATCTGCACCTTCATAGACAGGAATTTTCACGCCGGCGATGTTTCCCCAACCTTTTCTGATGTTTTCTACAGTCACCATTTCAGGTTTGAAGGCATCTTTTTCGCCAAAAACTGAAATCCATTTTTCAAAATCCTCTTCCAGCGCTTTTTTTTCGGCACGGACGGATTTCGCTTTTTCGTCTATGGCGCGGATTTCTGACTGCAACTGTTGTTTTTTCAGCGTAAGAGTCGGAAGATAACGCTGATACATTTTCAGCGCATCTTTTTGAGTCTTCTGCTCGTTTTTAGTCAGTTTTATTTTTGCCATAAAAAGTCCTTATTTCGGCCAGAACTGTTCGACCAACTCGGTTTTCAAGCCGGTTTCAGTTTTTTCAAAGCATTCGGCAAGAATTTTCCATCCGTTGTCCAATGCTTCTTCCAGCGGAACGTTCACCGTCAAATCCATCATTTCGGATTCAAAAAGCGCACCGAATTTCAGCAATTTTTCGTCCCAGGCGCTCATGTTGAAACCCATGGATTTCTTTTCCAGCGTGTCCTTGAATTGCGCGTAAAGCCGAATCATGGCATCCATGACTGCACGATGATCTTTTCGCGTTTTTCCGTTGACCTGCTGCTTCAGTCGCGAAAGTGAGCCGAACGGTTCGATTCGTCCGCCCTTCAGATAATACTGACCTTCCGTAATATAACCTGTGTTGTCCGGAACCGGGTGAGTAACGTCATCGCCCGGCATGGTCGTAACCGCCAGAACCGTAATGGAACCGGAATCCGCGAAATCGACCGCCTTTTCGTATCGGCTCGCCAACTGTGAATACAAATCGCCCGGATATCCGCGGTTAGACGGAACCTGCTCCTGAGTAATGGCAATTTCCTTCATGGAATCCGCGAAGTTTGTCATGTCAGTCAGAAGAACAAGCACGTCTTTTCCCTGAAGCGCGAATTGTTCCGCAACGGCAAGGGAAAGGTCAGGAATTTTAATGCATTCAACCGTGGGGTCGGCTGCCGTATGAACGAACATTACGGTTTTGCTGAGTGCGCCGCCTTCTTCCAGCGTTTTTTTGAAGAAAAGATAGTCGTCGTACTTAAGTCCCATTCCGCCCAGAACGATTACGTCCGCCTGAGCCTGCATGGCGATTCGTGCCAGAAGCGGATTGTACGGTTCTCCCGAAATTGAAAAAATCGGAATTTTCTGGCTGACAACAAGCGTATTGAAAACGTCAATCATGGGAATGTTCGTTCTCATCATCCGGCTTGGAATAATTCGCTTTGACGGATTTACCGACGGACCGCCGATTTTTACCAGACTGTCAGTCAGCGCAGGACCATGATCACGGGGTTCAGCAGAGCCGTTAAAAATTCGTCCCAGAAGATTTTCGCTGAAAGAAACCTGCATGTCGTGACCCAAAAACCGGATCTGGTCATTGGTTGCAACGCCCCGTCCGCCTGCAAAAACCTGAAGGGAAACGGTTTCGCCGTCGATTTTGTTTACTTCCGCCAGAGATTTTCCGAACCGCGTAGTTATTTCCGCCAGTTCGTTAAGTTTTACGCCTTTTGCCTTTACGGTAATAACGCTTCCGTTTATGCTTTCGATTTTGCTATATACTTTCATCATTCACCGTCCTTAAGGAGCGATTTTGCTTCCTCGCTGACCTTTGCATTTTTTGACGCAAGGGTGCTTTCCATGGCTTTTTCCGCCTTGTTGAAGTCGGGGCTTTTGAATTCCTTGTAGTTCATGTCGATAAAATTCTGACGAAGCGTGTTGAAGAAATTTCGCGCATCGTCTTTTTCTTCAAAGTCGAATGTAGAACCCAAAATTCCGATGATTTGCCTGAAAACGTATTTCTGACGTTCAACGGGACACGAACCTTCGATTTCGTCGAAACTGTCCTGCTGCATATAAACCGCATCCAAAAATTCGCTTTTCAGATACGTTACGAAATCGTCCAGACTCGTTCCTTCTTCGCCCACAACTTTCATCATCTGATTGACTTCCGCGCCCCGCTTGTAAACGCTGTTGGCAAACTGAACCCAATCCGCGTTGATGATGGAATTGTATTTCGACCAGGAATCCAGCGGATCGATTGAAGGATAACGACGTGCATCCGAACGCTCGCGGCTTAATCCGTGGAATGCGCCCACAACTTTCAGCGTTGCCTGGGTAACCGGCTCTTCAAAGTTTCCGCCTGCCGGAGAAACCGTTCCGCCGATTGTAACCGAACCCTTGCTTCCGTCGCGAAGTTTTACGATTCCTGCGCGCTCATAGAACGAAGCAATCGTTGATTCCAGATACGCCGGGAACGCTTCTTCGCCAGGGATTTCCTCCAGACGACCGGACATTTCACGCATCGCCTGCGCCCATCGGGAAGTTGAATCGGCAAGCAAAAGAACGTTCAGTCCCATCTGACGATAATATTCCGCCAGAGTAACGCCCGTGTAACATGAAGCCTCGCGGGAAGCAACCGGCATGGACGACGTATTGCAGATGATAATCGTTCGTTCCATGAGTGAGCGTCCCGTTCGCGGATCTTTCAATTCAGGGAATTCAGTAAGCGTTTCCACGACTTCGCCCGCACGTTCACCGCAAGCCGCAATAATTACGATGTCAACGTCGGCATTTCGGCTTGTCGTATGCTGCAAAACCGTTTTTCCTGCACCGAACGGACCCGGAATACAATAAGTTCCGCCGCGGGCAACCGGAAAAAACGTGTCAATCAGGCGGATTTTCGTAACCATCGGTTCGTCAGGGCTGAGTCGTTCCGCATAGCAATTTATGGCGCGTTTTACCGGCCATTTGAAACTCATGGAAATGTTTACGGATTTGCCTTTTTCGTCAACCAGAGTGGCGATTGTGTCGTGAATTTTGTAGTCGCCCGATTTTACGATTTTTTTGATGGTGTAAGTGCCCAAAAATCCGAACGGAACAAGAATTTTGTGCGAAAAAGAACCTTCCGGCACAAAACCCACGCTGTCACCTGCAACAACTTTGTCGCCTTCTTTAGCGGTAGGCGTAAAATTCCATTTTTTTTCTTCGTCCAGCGCAGGAAGATAAACGCCGCGCTCCAGAAAATATCCTGATTTTTCGGCAAGAAGCGGAAGCGGATTCTGCAAACCGTCGTAAACCTGCCCCAGAAGTCCGGGTCCAACTTCAACGCTCAGCAAATCGCCGGTAAATTCCACGGAACAATCGGTGGAAATTCCGTTGGTCATTTCATAAATCTGCATCTGGGCAGTATTTCCACGAATTCGGATTACTTCGCCTTTCAGAAGTTTTCCGTCGACTTTTACAAAGCCTACTTCGTTGAGAGATACCTTGCCGTCGAATTCAACTGAAACCATGTTTCCGTTGACTGCAACTACTTTGCCTTTTGTATCTGTCATTTCTTTTCTCCAAGAATTTCGTCATAAATTTTGTGATAAGAAGCCAAACCTTCATCCCTGTTAAACTTTTTCATTCGTTCCGCCAGCATGAGTTTCAAACCGTAATTAAAAACGGCATCCACGGAAAAAATGTCTTGAGGCGCAATTCTGTCCAAAACGCCCATGCGATACTGATTCAGATACTGTTCCGCACTTAACGGACTGTCCATTCCGGTTGCAGTTCGTGCGGCCTGAATGGCTTCACCGTCACTGGTAGAAGGCAAATCCTTTGTATCTTTTTTCATTTTTGCGGCGCGGACTTGAGCAAGCGCGAGTCGGAGATTTCTTTCCTTTTCGTACCAGGCGTCCAGAAAAAGCGAACCTGTGGGAACAACTTCCAGCGGCGGTTCAAGCGAAAGTTTTTCAGCAATCCGTGCAGATTTTTCAGACATGAATCGACTGCACAAATCTTTAAAATATTCTGTCGTTACCGGCAACTTTTGAGAACTGTCGTCATTCAGTGAAAATGATGGAAGCTGTGCCACCAGATAATAAAGATGTTCCACTATTTTGTTTCCTTAGGTTTCCTTGTGCGGGTGGTTTTCGGAGCGTCGGTTTTCGCGGAACTTCGTGATTTTTTTTCTTCTGCCGGCTTTTCTTCCGATTTTTCCGCGATGACGTCATCGTTTTCCGCAGGAATTCCTGATGCGGCTTTTTTCATGAGCGCAGTCGTCCGCGGATTCAAATATGCACTGAAAAGTGAAGCAACTTCGTCCGCACTGAAATCGTAAAAAGCGCTTCCGTTTTTCATTCCGATTCTGAATCCTGCCGAAAGGGATGCATCGCCCCTGATTTCTACGCCTTTTGAAATTTTCGATTTGAGCGCAGTTTTCAGTCCGCTTTCCAGAGCCTTTAAATCTTTCGCCGGCAAAAGAATGGAAACGTCCGTTGCATCGTTGTTCGCAGCCCACGCTTTTACAGTTTCGGGAATTATTTTTTTCAGCAAATCTTTGTCCATGGCTTTTTCGGTTTCAGCATTGATGATCGCCGACAATTCCCGATTGATTCCGTCTCTGAAAGAAATGATTAAATTTCTTCCGGCCTGGGTGATTGCATCTTCACTGGCTTTTTCCATGCGTTCAGTTTCCGCTTTAGCAGTCTTGATGATGCTGTCCGCATTTGCTTCCGCGTCGCTTATAATTGCAGCAGCTCTTTTTTCGGCATCGTCAGTGATTTTTTTAGCGGCAGATTCTGCACTTGCAACACCTTCCCTTTTGATCTTTTCGATCAATTCCTGTAATTGAATATCCATTACAACCTCTCTAATGAATTTATATAAGTTTTTTTATTACGATTTTATTCCGAACTTATAGACTGTAATTTCATGGTATGGTTTTTCTGGTGTTACAATGCAACTGGGAAATTCTGCGTGATTCGGCGAATCCGGATACGATTCCGTTTCCATGCAAACTGCGTCATGAGCGTGGTGAACGAATCCGTTTTTGCCCACAATGCCTTCCACGAAATTTGCCGTATAAATCTGGCAGGCCGGCAGCGTCGTAGAAACTTCCATGAACCTTCCGCTTGCAGGATCTTTCAGCACGGCGAATTTCACGAGTTTTTTTCCGTCGAACGAATCAATGCAGTACGCGTGATCGTAGCCTGCACCGGTTTCTTTCATGTCGCGGCCCAAAAGTTTCGGCACCCTGAAGTCAAACGCTTTTTTTTCGTCAACGCTGACCAGTCGTCCCGTAGGAATCAGGTCGCCGCCCACTTCCACGAATTTTGACGAATCCATCTGAAGTTCCTGATCTTCCACCGAACCGCCGTTGTATCCTTTCAAATTAAAATAAGCGTGATTCGTTAAATTTACGGGCGTAGGTCTGTCGGTTTTTGCAAAATATTCCAGAGTAAGTTCATTTTTTTCGTTCAGCGTGTAAAGAACTTTCAGTTCCAGATTTCCCGGAAAATTCTGCTCGCCGTCGGGACTGAACCGCGAAAATTCCACTCCGGTTCCGTTTTCATTTTCGATTTTTTTTGCGTCCCAAAGTTTTTTTTCGTAACGGTCAAATCCGCCGTGAAGACAATTTTTTCCGTCGTTTTTGTCAAGCTGATATTTTTTTCCGCCGAGTTCAAATTCCGCGCCGCCGATTCTGTTTGCAAACCGTCCTACAATCGTACCAAAACTGCTGTTACTTGACGCGTAGCCTTCCAGAGTGGAGCAGCCCAAAAGAATGTCGACGTTTTTCTGATTTTTTCCTGGCAGGTTGATTGATGTAATGGTACAGCCGAAATTCGTCGCTGAAAAACTCATAAAATCACTGGAAATTTTAAAAAGACGTGGTTTTCCGCCGCAGTAAAGCGTCCCAAACTCAAATTCCTCATTCTTCAAATTATTCATGGAAACAGTATACTTTGTTTTTTTTCAGGATTCAATAAAAAAATTCAAATTTTTAATCGTCAGAAAAGTTCCATGACGACTTTTACTTCCTGAACGCTCCGGCCCGTCTGTCGCGCAATTTCGTCCGGTGGAAGTCCCAGCGCCAGAAGTTCCTTTACGCTGTCTTTAAAATCTTTTTTTATTTCAATCTGCGTTTTTGAAACTGAAAATTCCGGAATTTTTGCAGAAATTTCGGCGTTTTCCACAATTTTTTCTGATTTTTCTCCGGATTTTTTTTCGATCTGCGGAATTTCCGTCTGCTGAATTTTTTCCGTGGAATTTTCTTCAGGAATTTCCTGCGCTGAATTTTTTGATTTTTCTTCCGCGGAATTCCGTGCAGTCAGATTTTTCTGCGTTTCGTTTTGTTCCGCGGAAATTTTGTGCAAAACCGGCGGTTCGTATGCGGCAGAAATCTGCTTCTGAAATTTTTCGATTTTTTCCGTGGCGGCAAGTTCTTTTTTCAGCGTTCCGATTCTTCGTTCGGCTTCAGCGACAACGGCTTTTGCTTCGTTTATGCGCGCGTCCACCACTTCGATATTTTTTGCAACGTTGAAATTCATTTCGCGGATTAAATTTTTTATGGACGATTTCGTTTCGTCGATGATTTTTTCCGTGGAGAAAAACGAATTGAATTTTTTCAGAAAAAAAATCCACAGACCGGCGTTTAAAAAAATAATCAGGATTAAGACAAAAATTACGCCCATTTTTCAGCCCGAAATGTCGATTCGCTGACCCAGTTTCGGATCCTTTATTTCGTAAAGCGATTTTTTTTCAGCCTGCTGCTCAAGATTTTCGTTTTTTTCGCGTTTTTCACCGTCCTGCAAAATCGTCTGACCGCTTCCCCCGCCCTGATTTACGTCGGCTTTTATTTTGGACGATTCGGAATCACGCTTTGTTTCGGAAACGGTCTGCGCTTTCTGTGCCTGAATCTGCGCCGTTTTGTCCAGATGCTGCCGGTTCGCCACTGCCGCGTTCTGCGACTGAACTGCATTCAGCTGGCCGACTTTGTCCATCTGCGAATAAATCGTGGAAAGGTCAATCGGTTGAATTCCCATAAATTCCCCCTGCGGCTAATCCGTGTATCCGCTCGGACCCGCGATGTGCTCGGAAGCCTGGGATGCATCGTATTTTCCGCGTTTTACGAATCCGTCTTCGTAATAGAACGTTACTGCCTTGCATTCGCTTCGAACTTCGTCCATTTCGTCACGCACAAGAATTTTCGCGCCGGGATAAACCGTTCCGCTGACGTTTACGCAACCGACGACTTTTAATTCGCGGAGACGTTCGTTGATTTCGTTGATTTCCGCCATCATTTTTTCGTTGGATTCCATCAGTTCCACACGCTGATTTCTGAACGATTCCAGATTTTCTTCCTTTTCTTTCGGAAGCGAACGACGAACTTTTTTCTGATTTTCCAGAGTCGAAATATTCAGATCGATTTCTTCAAGTTCCTTTACCGCGTTGGACTGCATTTCCTGCAATTCCTGAAGACGACGCTTTGCTTTCGGGTCAAATCCGACTTCCAGAACGGTTTCGATTCCGCCGCCCGAAGAGCCCACGGTTTTCGCCGTAATTTCTTCCGTAGCAAAAAGATGTCCGCCGATAATTGACGCGCGTTTTCCTTTCAGAAGGATTTTCTGCATCGCCGTAACGTTGCTGTTCATGATGTTGTCGTTTACAACCACGTACTGTTCCGCCGTAACGTTGACGTTCTGCAAAAAGCGCGCCCAGACCGATTTGTTTGAAATGATTTCGCCTTCGTCACGACCCATTACGCCCTGTGAAATTACGATGTCGCCGCCTGCTTCGATGTGACAGTTGCCTACTGAACCGTAAATTTCCACGTTTCCGTCCGCCTTTATGCTGAATCCGTCTTCCACGTTTCCGCGACAGACGACTGTTCCCATGTACGTAATGTTTCCGGATTTAATGTTGACGCCCTGAACTTCGTAAACTTCTTCAACGGTGATTTTGTCGCCCACAAGAGTAACGTTTCCGTTTTTTTCAGCGATAACCGTGCGTCCGTCTGCATCGAGTTTTGTGTTTGCGCCAAGAGGAATGGGAATGTCCTTTCCGTTTCGCGCTTCCAGATATCGTCCCATAATGGTTTTTCCGCCTTTTCCGCGCTGGGCAAGCATTTTTACGGCAAGAGGCTGACCGACCACAACGTTCTGAATAAGGTTGAGTTCCTTGAAATCGACCTGACCGTTTGCAGTTTCCTTGAGCTTGAGTTTTGTTTTGTCCGTTTCAAATTTGTATTCGATGTACGCATCCGAACCGTGAACCGGCTGAATCGCCGCGGCAACTTCATAAGGCACGTTATAAACCGGCGAATCCACAAACGCCTTGATTTTTTCTTCGTCGATTCCCACCGAAACGCCCTGAGTTTCCAGCGCATTGATGATTTTTTCCGCGGAAATGTCTGCACCGCCTGAAGACGGAGGAGAAACCGTAATGGTTGCCTGCATTTCGTCCTTGGAAATGTCCACGGCCATAATCGCATCGCCCGCGCCCACGTGATTGTAGGAGCCGCATTCCACGTATTCGCCGTTCGTTCCGGATTTTGCAAGTTTTTTAAGCAGATTTTCGTCCAGCGAAGTGTTGTCCGGCCGCCTTGCATCAGCAATGAGAGAATCCGCATCCACAGGCAGACCGTTTCCGACAGGAAGCGTAACTTTGACAAAAATATTTGCCGCGAACCGCCGTATGAAGAAAGTTCCGTTTACGTCGTGAGAAACTGCTTCTTCCGCGCCCTCTTCGCCACTTGCAGTTGCAGCCGCATTTTTTGCACGCTTGATTTTGATTGTAGACGGATTTTCATACACGCGGATTTTCCACGGTTTTTTCATCAGCCCGATTATTCCGTCCGAACCGCGCTCAATGACTTCGTATTCCAGATTTGAAACTTTTGTTTCCAGCTGAACCGAAGCGTCGCCCAGACAATCGTCCAGAGTGTCGGCACAAACAATTACGGTATGGATGTCCTTGTCGAACGCAAGCTGTTTTTCCATATCCAGACGAAGTTTATCAAGAGTTACCATAAAAAAATCCTCAGAAAATGCCTTTCCGCACGCTCGTAAGTTTTGCCTTGAGCCGTTCGTTCGCTTTTGAATGAAGCTGGCTGATCCGGCTTTCGCTGACGTCGAGAACCTGGGCGATTTCCTTAAAAGTCAAATCTTCGTGATAGTAAAGGACGATTACCATTTTTTCGTTTTTCGGAAGTTCGTTGATTGCCTGAATGATTACCCTGCGGATTTCTTCCCGCTCCACGATTACGTCAGGATTCAGACTGTTGGGAGATTCAATGCTGTCGCCGATGGAAACGTGTTCCGATTCGTCGCCTGAATAATACCAGACGTCATTTAACGAAAGAACGCTTGTTCCGCTGACTTTCATCACCGTAGACTGATATTCAGATTCCGTCATGTTAAGCGCTTTTGCAATCTCCGAATCCGTCGCCGTTCTGCCCAGTTTCGCTTCCAGTTCCACCACTGCGTCTTCAATTTCGCGGGAACGCTGCCGCACCGAACGCGGAACCCAGTCAAGTTCGCGAAGTTCGTCAAAAATCGCCCCGCGGATTCGCGTAGTTGCATAAGTTTTGAATTTTACGCCTTTATCAATGTCGAATTTACTGATGGCGTCCAGCAGTCCGAACTGTCCGAATCCCACCAGGTCGTCAAATTCCACGCTTTCAGGCATTCCCGCGGAAACTCGTCCTGCCACCCATTTTACCAGAGGCATATACTGGCGGATTAAGCGGTTTCTGATTGCAACGGATTTCGTTTTTTTATACTCGTGCCAAAGTTCAATTTCTTCGTTTTCGTCTAAAATTTGAGTTGCCATGAATCCCACACCCTTTTATCCCGATTACATCTCATCTTTTTTTAACAACGTCCTGATGGCGCTGGCAATCACTTTTGTATCCTGATTCACCGTCGCGCCCCCTGAAGAAGACG
Source organism: uncultured Treponema sp. (assembly GCA_964483515.1). Classification (GTDB taxonomy): domain Bacteria; phylum Spirochaetota; class Spirochaetia; order Treponematales; family Treponemataceae; genus Treponema_D. The sequence goes on along the minus strand of CAZACA010000015.1, from coordinate 6,939 downwards.
ATTCGTGAAAAGATTCACCCGACTGCGCAAATTCCGAATCGCTGATTACTTCGCTTTCACCAGAACTGCCGCCCGAATTTTCATTGTCCGCAAACGCACCGATGTCAGGCAGTTCATCGATTTCCTGCACTCTCGCCGCGTGTTCAGCCATTGCCGCCGCTTTTTTTTCAGAAATTTCGTGTCTGGCTTCAGGCGCTTTTTTCGATTTTTCCGCGTCCTGATGAGAAAGTTCCGTCACCTGCACGGGAACAAATTCCGTTTTTTCGTCTTTTTCGTCCGGAACTGCTTCCGTTTCAGAAACCTGCTGAATTTCTTCCGCGCTTTCCTCCGGTTCCTCCGTTTTTTCCGGGGCAGAAGGAGCTGCAACCGGCGAAACTGAATAATTTCTTGCTGAATTTATGCTGAAAACCGGCGCTTTTTCTTCTTCCGTTAAATCCGCATCGTCGATGGTAATGTCCACGCGATTTTTTTTGACCGTACTTTTTTTTTCGGTTTCGTCCGAAGATTCCGCGGTTCTGTAACTTCCGCTTAAAAATTTTTTATCGATGAATCCGATTCCCACGCACAACGCTGCAAAAATAACTGCTGAAATTCCGCCGCGTAAAATTGCACTAAAGAATTTTCCCGTGCAAACGATACTGATAAGGAAGGACAAAGCAAATCCGACGGCTGCAGAAATCGAGATTTTTTTTACATCGAACACGTCCTATCCTCCTAAATAGTATCCCTAGATTAAGACAAAAATTCCCTAAGGTCAAGTTTTATTTTTTCTTGCCGCCCATGAACTTCTTCAGGAAATTTGAAACGCCCGCGTCTGAAGGCATTTCAGTTTTTTCGATTCTGCCCACGATGTGCTTTAAACAGACTGCGGGTTTTGAAGTGGGACTGATGAGCATGAATGGTTTTTGCCGGATTACCGAAGCCTGCACCACCGGATCGTCGTAAACAAAACCGATGTAATCCACGCGATAATTCAAAAATTGCGCCACGATGTTTATAATCAGGTCGGAAATTCGCTTGCCTTCGTCGGAAGAATGAACGCGGTTTACCAGAAGCTTTAAATTTATCTGCCTGTCCAGAAGTTCCGTGGTAACGATTTTTATGATTCCGTATGCGTCCGTAATCGCCGTCGGTTCGGGAGTAGTAATGACGTAAACTTCATCCGCCGCCGCCAGAAATTGCAGCACGTTGTTGGAAATTCCCGCGCCCGTATCGATGATAATTATGTCTGCGTTGGAAAGGGACGAAAATTCCTTTGCGAAGTAATCCAGATCTTCCTTTGACAAATTTGCGATTTTTGAAAATCCGTTGGCGCCTGCAATAAATTTAAAGCCGAATTCCGTGTCCAGAATAATTTCGCTCATCGTCTTTTTTTTGTTGATTACGTGCATCATGTTGTACTGCGGAACTACGTTCAAAAGCACGTTTACGTTCGCCATGCCCAGATCGCCGTCGATTAAAATCACTTTTTTTCCCAGCTGCGAATACGCCAGAGCCATGTTCACTGCGATGTTCGTTTTTCCGACTCCGCCCTTTCCGCTTGTAATGGCAATAATCCGCGTTTTGTGACTGGAAACCGTTCTGCCGTATTTATCTTCGTTCATAAGAGCCCGCAATTCTTTTGCCTGTTCTTCCATATTTATTTTCTCCTGTGGTTGATTTAAATAGATTTTTCTATTTCTTTATCGGCAGTTCCAAATTTTTCTTCAATGTGATCCGCGTCCACCCTGAATCCCGAAAGTTTTTTCAAAAACCAGACCGGATTTGCGCGCTGAATCGTATTCAAAACGTCCTGACCCGTAGTTATCCACGAAATTTTTTTCTGCTTTTCCGCGACGACGCTTAAAACCCGACCGAAACTCGCCGTTTCATCGCATTTCGTAATGATTACGCTTTTAAAATCGAAGGCTTCGTAATTCCGGATGATGTTTTCAAAATCTTTTGAACTCACTCCTGCCGTTACCGCAAGATAAACGCATTCGTTCAGATTTTTTACGTCCAGAATCCGCCGCATTTTCGCGATGTTTTCGTAATCGTTGGGACTGTAGCCGCTCGTATCGATGAAAATGTAATCCGAATTTTTTGAATAATCGTCGCAGAGATTTTTTAAATCGTCGGAATTTTCAGCCTTTGCCACGTCCACTTCCAGAATGCTTGCCCACCGCGCCAGTTGTTCCACCGCAGCCACACGCATCGTATCAGTCGTTATCATGCGGATTACCGGCTTTTTTTCGTATTCGCCCCTGTTGTTCTTGTAATTTACGCAAATCGTCGTGCCCATTTTTGCAACGGTTGTAGTTTTTCCCACGCCCGTCGGACCTACGATAATTACAACCTGCGGAGACGATTTTTTTTCTTTTTCAGCGCACGGAATCGATTCGCCGATCCAGTCCACCACGGAACGTTCAATCAAATCGAAATCGTCCAGTTCGTCCAGCGTAAAATTCTGCTTGATCCGCGCACACATATTTTCGATGTACGATCTGGAAAATTCGTTTTCTTCCAGAAGTTCCCGAATCCGCACGATTGATTCCACGTCTTTTTCTGCGGACGACTGAATTATCGCGTTCATTTTTGAAGAAAGTTCGTTTTCAAAGCGCTCCAGCTGTCTGGAAATCTGATTTGAAAGCTGACCCATCTGAAGCGCATTTTTCGCGGAAACTGAACTGGTTTTTTCCAGAAAATCATCGCGGCTCTGAAGAAAATCACGCTGCTGAACGAAAGAATTCCGCACGGCAGGCTGCTGAATCTGCACGGTTTGAGTAAACGCAGGCGACGGCACTGAATTTTCCGCGTAAGAAATTCCGCCGGATTTGTACGCAACAGGTTCGGCTTTTTTTTCTGCGGATTGTTCCGACGATTTTTTTACGACGTACTCCAGAATTATAGTTTCATGCTGAAAAAATCCCAAAAATCCGGGACAGAATTTCATGGAACTGCTTAAAATCTGATAACTGTCGTGACCGTACTGCTTGTCCAGATTTTTTACGCACCATTCTCTGGTTCTGCCCTGAATCGACCTTTTTTCTTCGATTTCGCTACTGCCAATCATGTATTTCTCCGATTGATTCAACTTTTATGTTAGATGAAGCGTTTAAAACTTCGCCCACAGACAAAACGATTAAGCCTGGCATTTCCGACTCGGTGGAAACTTTTACCAATCTGCGGACTTCCGATGCACAAAGGATAATCGGCAAAAAATTCTTTTCGCGTGCGGCGGCGACGGCATTGCTGATGGTGGAAATATATTTGCGCCCGTCCACCGGATCAAATGCAACCATCGGACCTTTTCCGGGCATATCGGCTCTGTGCGAGACGATTTTTTCAGACAGGCTCTGGGACAGATTCATTACGCGCAAAATTTTGTTTTCGTCCACGTACTGCTGACAGATTTGCGAACCGAGCGCTTCCCTGACTTTTTCCGTAAGAATCCACGGGTCGCGGGTAAGTTTTCCGTAGTCGCCCAAAGTTTCCAGAATAAGCACCATGTTCCGGATGCTGACCTGTTCCGACAGAAGATTTTTGAGAACCGCTTCGATGTCGCCGTAAGAAAATTTGTGTTCGCCGGAAAGAACTTCGTCCACCACCACGGAATTCGTTTTTTTCACTTCGTCCAGAATTGCGCTGACACTCTGACGGCTTAAAATTTCCGCGGCGTGTCGTCGGATCAACTGCGTAAGATGCGTGGCGATTATCGTCGGTGCGTCGATTACGGCATAACCGGCTTTTTCCGCTTCCATCCGCTTGGAATCCGGCAGCCAGATTGCGTCCATTCCGAATGCAGGATCTTTTGTTTTTTCGCCCGCCATTTCGCGCTCTCTGGGAACGTTGCCCGCATTCAGACACATAAAATGTCCGAGTTTCAGCCTGCCCCTGCCCACTTCAATTCCGCGGATTTTAAACGAATATTCTTCCGAAGCCAGTTCCATCTGATCCATGATGTGAATCGACGGCATTACAAGACCCAGATCCAGCGCAGTTTCACGCCGAATCCGCTTAATCCGCGCCATAAGTTCCGCACCTTTTTCGTCGTCCACCAGCGGAATGAGCGCATAACCGATTTCAAGGGAAAGTTCATCGATTTTAACCAGCGGAGAAATTTCTTCCGCGCCCGTTTTCGGCTGAGACTGTGCAGATTCCTTTGCCTGAACCTGAAGTTCCGCGTCCCGTTCGATTTTCCGCGAAAGATTGTATCCCACCAGCAGAAACAGAATTCCCATTACGGCAAGAACCGCCGAAGCACCGTTGTGGAATGCAACCGACAGAACCAGAAGCGTCGCGCCCACAATCATGTAAACGGTTCCGCTTGCAGAAAACTGCTTTTTGAACTGGTCGGTAAGAAGTTCGCCGTCGTTGCTTCCCGTTATCAGCAAACCGGTTGAAAAAGACAGAAGCAGCGAAGGAAGAATCGACATGAGTCCGTCACCAATCGTGAGTTTCGCGTAACTTGAAAGGCATTGTGTAATCGTCGAGCCGGCAAGAACTCCCGTAACGATTCCGCCGATTAAATTGACGAAAGTAATTGCAATTCCCGCCTTGACGTTTCCGCTGACGAATTTGGAAGAACCGTCCATCGCCGAATAAAAATCGATTTCCTGCCTGAGCTGATTTATTTTCTGTTCGCCTTCTTCTTCCGTAATGGAGCCGTTATTCATCTGATTCTGAATCAGGAACATTTTGTTGTTCATGGCATCCAGCGTAAATCGTGCCGTAACTTCCGAAACCCTGTCCGCACCTTTTGTAATTACGAGAATCTGAACGATATTTAAAATGATGAAAATTATGAATCCGACGAGAACGTTGCCCTGCGCCACGATGTTTGCAAACGCCTGAACCATTTCGCTCTGACCGATCATTCTGCCCGACTGGGTAACCGGATGCGTCAGGATATTTCGCGTGGAAGAAACGTTGATTGCAAGCCCCAGAATCGTAACGATGAGCACAAGCCGCGGAAACGACGTAAAATCCGCCGAACGACGCAAATTTAAAACCGTAAGCAGGATGATGAACGAAATCGCCAGATTCAGCGTCATCACCAGGTCGATCATGACTGTTGGAAGCGGAATGAAAAAAAACAAAACGACGACGACGATTCCCACCGCCAAAAGATTTTTTAAAATTAAATTTAAAATTCTGCTGCTATTTTCGCGCTTTTCCGGCATCGAGTCCCCACCCTAACTTAAAAGCAACTAAGTTTAATAAAAAATCAAGCCCTGCAAGTACCAGCAAAGCGTTCGAGCGGAATTATATAACAAAAAAAATGTTTTGAAAATGAAAAATAGAATTTTTTTCACGTTTATTTGCTGATTTTCCGCGGAACTCAAATTTTTTCTTCACGGACGAATTTTTCAAGCCGTGTCAGCGCATCATCGAGCAGAAATTTCCGGCACGCAAGATTTATCCGCACGAAATTTTCGCCGGTTTTTCCGTAAGCGCCGCCGCCCGAAATAAAAAGCCCCGTTTTTTTCCGCAGGTTCCGCGCAAATTCGTCGCCGTTCCGCTTCACGTTCAGCCAGAAAAGATAAGTCGCATCCGATTTCACCGCCGAAAATTCCGCGAGATTTTTTGCCATGAATTCTTCCGCAATCCGCCGGTTTTCAAAAAGATATTCGTTCAGCTGACGCAGATATTCCGCTCCGTTTTCAAACGCCGAAACGCAGGCATCCACTGCAAACGATGACGGTTCGGCAATTTCATCGGTGTTCAGCGCGCGAAAAATTTTGTGACGCAGATTTTCGTCAGGAACCACCGCGCAGGAAGTGTTCAGTCCGGCGATGTTGAAGCATTTTGTGGGCGAAACGAGTGAAACCGAAATTTCCCTGCAAACGTCCGAAACCGAAGCAAAGGGAACGTATTTTTTTCCGGGCCGAACGATGTCGCAGTGAATTTCGTCGCTTAAAACAAGGACGCCGTATTTTTTGCAGAGCGCACCGATTTTTTCCAGTTCAGGACGCGACCAGATGTTGCCCGAAGGATTCTGCGGATTGCACAAAATCATCAGCGAAACCTGTTCGTCCGACAGATCCTTTTCCAGCCGCTCAAAATCCACGGAATAAACCGAATTTTTTTCGTCGAATTTCAGCGGACTTTCCAGAACGCGCCGACCGTTGTTTACAATCGAATTAAAAAAAATATTGTAGCACGGAGTCTGCACCAGAATTTTTTCCGCAGGCGTCGTAAGTTTCCGCACGCACGAAGAAATCGACGGAACCACGCCGGTTGAAAAAATCAGCCAGTCCCGCTGCATTTCAAAATCGTGATTTTTTTTCCACCAGTTCACGTAACTTTCCGCCCACCGCTCAGGAATCACCGAATAGCCGAAAATTCCTTTTTCCGCACGATTCAAAATTGCTTCACGGATAAACGGAGCCGTTTCAAAATCCATGTCCGCCACCCAGAGGGGAATTTCGCCGGGCGCAACGTCCCATTTCAGCGAATCCATTCCACGCCGATTCGTAGGCTTATCAAAATCGTATTTCATTTTTCTCCATCCACGCCGTTTTTTTCCAGCCGAATTACGCACACAAAAATTTCCGCCGTTTTTTTCAGCCGAATTTCTGCGACAAAATTTTCTGCCGATTTTTTCCAGCCGAATTTCCGCGAACAAAATTTTCTGCCGTTTTTTTTCAGCCGAATTTTCTGCAACAAAAATTTCCGCCGATTTTTTTCCAGCCGAATTTCCGCGCACGAAATTTTCCGCCGAATTCTTCAGCCGAATTTCCGCGAACAAAAATTCCGCCGATTTTTTCAACCGAATTTCCGCGACAAAATTTCCGACGATTTTTTTTAGCCGATTTTCCGCGACAAAATTTTCCGCAGATTTTTTTAGCCGAATTTTGCGACAAAATATTTCGCAAATTTTTTTTCGCCGGATTTCCGCGAAAAAAAATTACGTCAATTTTTTTCCGCCGGATTTCCGCGAAAAAAATTTCAACCGAT
>CAZACA010000014.1:0-20599 GCA_964483515.1 uncultured Treponema sp. | reverse complement strand
CGCGAAAACTTCGCAAAAAAGAATTCATGCTGATGTCAGTCGATGACTGAAAAAACAAGAAAATCCCCTTGCGCAAAAAAAAATTTTATTGTACTTTACGCACCGCAAACGCATCCGTGTTTAAAAAATCAAATTTATTTTCAGGGAAGGACATTATGGGAATTCGTGGAGAACTTTTTACAAGGCAGATTAACCTTGACAACCGCTCGTACTTTTTCAACGTGAAGGAAAATCGGAACGGCGACGTTTTTTTGCAGATGGTCGAAAGCAAAATCAAGGACGGTCAGGACGAACGGCGGGACATCGTTGTTTTTGCCGATGACATGCAGAAGTTTTTGATCGGCATGGAAGAATCGCTTAAAGCCGTGGAAAAAATTCAGAAGGAACGTGCAAAAATCCGCGCAGAAAAAAAAGCAGAACGTGAAGCAAAATACGCCGCACAGAATCGCGACGGAAAATTCGACGGAAAGGGCGACAAAAAAATTTACAGGCGGAAAGGTGAAAGCCGGCTCGTTTCAGAACGCAGGGCAGAACGGAAAGAATATTCGGGCCGCCTTCATGTCGTTTCAAAACGCGCAGACCAGGACAAAACCGAATACTAATATTTGAACGTAAGCCGCTGAATCGGTGACGGACCAAGTTTCCGGCAGATTTCCCTGTGCGCTCTGGTGGGGTAGCCTTTGTGTTTCGCGTAACCGTATTCGGGATAAAGCCTGTCGTATTCGTACATGATTTTGTCCCGCGTAACTTTCGCCACAATGCTCGCAGCCATTACGCACGGAAATTCTGCATCTGCCCTGACCACGGCGCGTGCATTTTCGATTTCAGGCGGAATCCGGTTTCCGTCCACAATCACGTCGATTTTTTCCGCGAAGGACGAACCGGCGCTGAATCCGTTTTTTTCGCTCCACAGGGGAAATTTCGTTTTCATCATTTCCCAGGCGATTTTCATTGCACGGAAGTCAGCCTGCAGAATATTTATTTCATCGATGATTTTTTCGCTTACGATTCCCGCGCCCCAGCATGATTTTTCGCAGATGATTTCAAACGCTTCGTTCCGTTTTTTTTCCGAAAGTTTTTTGCTGTCGTTTAAAATTTCGACGGGAAAATTCCGCGGAAGGATTACGCAGCCGGCCACAACCGGTCCTGCCAGAGGTCCGCGTCCTGCTTCATCGATTCCTGCCGAAAACAAAAATTCGCTCATGCTAAAATCCGCGGGATTTGTTTTTTTCGTCCGCAAGAATTTTCGTCAGTGCATCGTGAAAAAACGGCGTACTTTTTTTTGAGTCCGACAGAATGTTCGCGTAAAAATAATTCTGCTTCATGCTCACCTGCGACTGAACTGAATCGATTCCGTAGCAGAAATTTCCCGTCACGAAAAAATCATTTTCTTCCGCCGAAAATTCCGTGCAAACCGATTTTACGTTCACTGCATTTTCCGCCGTGGAAGTTATGCGCGACGAAAGAACCGAAATTTTTGAATTGCGCAAATCCATGACGCAGCCGAAATTTTTTCCCTGCACGGTAAAGCCCGAATCACAAAATTCCCCCGCCGAATTTTCAAACGAAAGGAGCACGCCGCCGTTTTCAAACATTCCGAAAATTTCAGAACCGGAAATTTTCACCGAAGAATTTTTTGCCACAATCAGCGGAGTTTCTATGCGCGGAAATTTTTTTTCGACCGTTACGTTTTCAATTTTTAAACTTGCGCCGTCCACAGTCATCGATGCGTTTCCGAAAATCATCCGCGGATTATTTTTGCCTTTTATGATGCAGTCTTTTTTTACGATGAAATCTTCCGTCACTTCAAAATCGCCCAGCACGAAAAGTTTCAGCCTGCGCGCCGAATTTTTCTGCACTTCCATAAATTGCGCAATGGACGAAAACGGCCTGTCTTCCGAACCGTCCTGATTTTCCTTTGGCAGCGAATTTTTTTTCACGTAGTAAACCGCGTCTTCGATAAAAATTCTTCTGCGCGAAAAAGCACTTCTGTTTCCCCGTGAATCTTTTGAAAACGAATACACGTTGAAAAAATTTTTTTCATCCGATTCGATTCCTGCCGAAAGCACGATTTTTTCTCCGCGGAAAATTTTGAATTTTTCTTCGCGTAACTTTTCGTCCGGTAAAAATTCGCCTTTTCCATTTAAATCCGAAAACGGTCCGCTCAGGAAAAAATAAATTTTATTCGTTTCGTTTGCTTCAAAAAAAAGCTGCGGTTCATCCAGCGACGATTCGCGGGCGTAAAGAATTTCAGGAACGGCAGCAGGAATTTTTTTCGCGTCCACAAAAAGCTGAACGTCGCCCTGCAAAATTCCGCCCTGATAGACTTTCAGTTTTTCCGTGCGTGAAATTTTTTCGCCTTCAAACAGGTCGATTATTGCCGGATTTTCGCCGCTTTCAAAAGAAAAATTTCCGCCCGGAAATTCTACGCTTAAAATTCCGTCCGAATTTTTTTTCACCTGCGCATTTTCCATCGGCAGAATCAGCGTGTTGAAAATTTCGTTTCCGCGGGAAAATTCCAGATCCTGCCATTCGATTAAATGAGGAACGCTCCGGTTCAGGGAAATTTTTTCCGCGCACGAAACCCAGTTTTTTTCGTCCACGCGATAAATGAACCGTTCGTCGGTAAAGGAAAGTTCAGTCCAGTTTTTTATTTTAAACGGCGCATCGTTTTCCACGGGATTTTTTTCAGGCAGCACGCGGATTACAAAATGATACGACGCGGAATTTTCTTCGTCAAAAAGCGAACACGGCACGAACCGCTCCAGAACATTTTTTTCCGAAACAGAAATTTCGGCGGAATTTTTTCTGGGCGATTCGTTGCAGAGGGAGTACCTGAAATTTTCGGGAATGAAAAATTTTTCGCCTGAAACGTAATCGGTAAAAATTTTCTGCGAAAAGGAACTGACGAAATTTAAAACTTCACCGGAATAAATTTCAGCGGAATCAGTTTCATCCACGCTGTATTCCACCGAAAAATCCTGACGAATTCCGTCCTTTGAAATCGTTGTAATTTTTAAGTTTACATCGCCGGTCTGGTCAATCATCACGGGCGAATCGTAGGAAAATCCTGAAACGAAAGGATCGGTTCCTGAAAGGGAATAAAAAATTTCCGTGTCGTCCGCAGAATTCAGCACGAGCGGCTGTCTGTTTTTCCATGTGCCGGGAACGGGGCTTACGATGTCGTCTGAGTCAAAGGAAAATGCAGCGGACAGAAGCAGAATTTCCGCGGCGCAAAAAAAACAGAATTGCAATTTTTTTTTCATGAATTATTCATCCTCGAAAATGCATTCCAGAACTTCGCGAAGTTCCGGATAGGGTTCGTAGAAATTTTTTTCACGTTCTTCTTTCGTGAGTCCGACGAGTTCGTGGCTGTTGTAGTTAATCCAGTTGTTTTCTTCCGGCGAATTGATTTCAAATTTTCTGCACCAGTAATCCGGGCGAATCGGCAGCGGATCTTTCCACGTGTAAATTTTGTAATCGTGCACCACGACCTTTATGTTTTCCCGCGGAACTCCTTTTTCCAGAAGAATTCCCACCAGAAAATTCAGCGTTCTGCCCGAATCAAAAATATCGTCCACAAGCATGATTTTGTCGCCTGCACGAAGATAATCCGGCGAATAAGTCCATCCGTCGATCCGGATTGCGGAATGCATGGAAACGTCGCTGTAACTCCGCGCCACCACCGCCGCATACAGAACCGGTTTGTGATTTTTCAGCGCAACCTTGTAGTACTCGCTGATGACGTTTGACATATACGCACCGCCCCGAAGCGAAGTGTAAATTACGTCGGGCACGAATCCGTCCTGCTTGAAAATTTTATGCGCAAGTTTTAAAGCGTCCACACGAACTGTATCGTAGGGCAAAAATTCCTTCATGGCGTTCCCCTTTTTTCCGCGGAATTACGAGTCGCTCAAAGAATTTCCCTTGAGCTGCTGAAAAATTCCCCTGCCGGAAAGATAAATTTTTTTATCGTCGATTACGATTTTTGACAGAATCCGCACCGCTTTTCCTTCCGAAATATTCACCTGATGATCGCGGTCGAAAACAACCTGCACCGTTCCCGAAACGTCGAATTTTTTTTCGTCGGGAAGATAATTCACAAAAAAAGTGCATGACGAATTTCCGTCTTCGCTGCGAATTATTTTTGCCGCCGAACCGTCCCAGATTACAAAACAGTTTTCGTACAGAACCGGATTTTCCAGAATTTCTTCGTAGGAATAATTGTCCTTTAAAGAATCGAAAGTGGGCTCCTTTAAAAGCGACTGAATTTTTTTTGCCTTGTCCTTTACGAAATCCGCCGCGTTGCTGTTTAAAATTTTATTCACTTCCACCTGAACAGCATTGTCCCGTTCCGCAGCCAGATATTTTTTCGCCAGGTTGAACGAATTCTGCACGTCCCTGGAAGAAAGGTTAAAGACGAATTCGCCTTCCGCCGCATTCAGCTGAACCGAATTTTTCAATTCGTCTTCGGTCAGATAAAAACGCTGATCCACTTCCGCAACTTTTTTCTGCGCACGAATTTTTGCCGCGGGATCCGCTACCATCAGGACGGAACAGAGCGCACCGATTGCCAGGCCTGCAAAAACGCAGTTCCGGATTATGTCAGGATTCATTCCGACGGGCGGATAAAACCTGCGGATTTCCCCTGAGTCCGCGTACTTGCACATGATGTGGTACAAATCGCTTCCGCTGTAATTCCTGATGAATTCAAGGGCATCCTTTGCCGTGGAATTTTCCGGGTCGCAGTCCAGGACTTCCAGATAGTATGAAACTGCACGGTCAGTGTCGCCGTTACGCAGAAAAATTATCGCCTGCCCCAGAAGAAGCCGCGGATCCTGCATTTTTATGTTGCGCGCCTTTCTGAACTGAAGGGATGCCTGCCCGCCGATTCCTGCATAAAGGTACGCAATTCCGAGCGTCAGGTGATACTCAAAATCGCCGTCATAAGTTTCCCGGGAAGATTCCAAAATTTTTATAGCCGTGTTGAATTTCCGCCGCTGAATCAGCCTTTTGGCCATATCCAAATTGGACTGCATTATCGTAGTTCTCCGAGTTTTTCAAGAATGGCATCCAGTTCGCTGTTGAGCCTGCCGAGTTCTTCGTCGTCCACGCTGCTTTCCGCGGAAAGGGCTGCAATGTGGTCAAGCAGACTCTGAATGTATTCCGTGTCCAGCTGCTCTTCGGTGATTTCGTTTACAAGACTTTCACGGACGCCGGCTTCTTCACGCGTAAGATGTTTCGGCGGAGGCGCGATTTTTGTGGTGGGAACGATTGCCTTTGAATAAACGCCCAGCGCAGAATCTCCGCTTTCCAGGTCAGAAAGAAACTGTCGTCCCGCAGGAAGTTCGCCGTCAGTCGCCACGGAAATAAAAAATCCCACGGCATCGGTTTTAAGGGAATCCAGATAAACCTGACTCCAGTTTATTCCCACCGCGGAATTATTGTACGAAACCACGGAAGTAAAACTTTTTTCAAACTGCGCCACGGGAATCCAGCCCACGGAATTCGTTATGGCATCTTTTGTCGCCAGGGTCAGCGCGGAAACTTTTGAAATGCCCGCTCCTTCCACCAGAAACTGAATCGCTGCCTTTTCGTTATTCGAGCGGACCCACAAATCGTCGGTCATGGAAGAAAACTGCATTTCGGAATTTATCTTGCTGTGCGCCGCCGTAGAAAAATGCGAGTAAGTATTTTCGCCCAGAACCGTATCGAACACGGCTTTCAGCGCAAAGGACTGCATCGTTTTGGCAAGATTTATCGTGTAAACCGTTACGCGGAGCATATCGATTTTCGTAGAATTCGGCACGGACGGCATGAAACTGAAATCAACTACAACCTGCGCCACGTCTGGAACAAGATACGCCATCTGCGCGCCCAGGGGAGTTCGTCTTGCTTCAGCCTTTATTCCGTTTGCACGGGTGAGCCTGTATTCGCGCCTGCCCGCACGCAGAACGAAAAACGACGCTGAACCGGAATCGTAACTTGAAAGCAGCGCAATGGAACGGCCTTTTTCAGGAAGCGCATAAAGCGAAAACGAACCCATCGTTCCGTCCAGTTCCAGGCGGATTTTGTCCCGTTCCACCACAACTTTTTTTTCCACGGTGTATTCGGGAATTTTTTCCGCGGATTTTTTCGACGAATCGTCCATGACGTACGTTAAATTTTCCTGGGCGAACGAACCCGACCAGACGAAACAAAGCAAAAAAATCGAAGCAAATGCAAACTGAATTTTCGCAGAATTTTTTTTCATTGGATTCCTCCGTATTTTTCATCGAGAATTTTTTGAATCGTCTCGGCTTTTTTCTTAAGCGAATAAATTCGTTCGTAATTCGTGGCGCGTAAATCCACTGCGGAATTTTTTCCGGAATTCTGCGGATTTTTCTGAACCGGCTCAGTGAAATTTTCCTTGAACTGAAATCTGGGCGCGGAAGGAATTTCTTCAGTCTGCTCAGGATTTTTCTGAACCGGCGCGGTGAATTTTTCCTTAAACTGAAATTTCGGCGCAGAAGAATTTTCTTCGTTTTCAGGCTGAACTGATTCAGGAATTTGTGAAGGAACCGGCGCTTCTTTTTTTCCGCTGAAATTTTTTCCGGCAGCAGGCTGTTCCGCGGGGAAAAATTCCGTGATTTCGTTCGTGTTCTGAAACTGACCGGAATTCTGTTCTTCTTCAAGTTCGCGGATTTTTGAATTTGCCGCACGAAGCTGATTCTGCAATTCGGAAACATCCGCCGACTGCATGAGCTTCAGTTCCTTTTCGTAATTTTCCTTTACGCTCAAAAATTCTTCGCCCGTCATCCGCAGAAGATAAAGCAATTTTTCTTCACGTTCGCGCTGAGTAATCAGATAAAGTTTAAATTGCGCGTCTTCGGCTTTTGCACTTTCAGGGAAATCCTCCAGAATTTTTTCGTAAAGGGAACGCGCGGTTTTAAAATCGTAATCGTCGTAAAAACTTTCGGCAATCCAGAACAGTGCGGACGAATACATTCCGCTTTCAGGAAATTCGTTGCAGAATCCGCTCAATTCCATTACCGACAAATCGGTCTGACCCAGAAGATAAAGCGCACGGCCTTTCTGATAGCGGACGGCTTCCAGCAGGGGACTTTCGCCGAACGATGAAATGAAAAAATCGCAGTCGCCCACAGCCGCATTAAATTTTTCAGAATAAATCTGACTCATGATTATCATGTACCAGACTGAATCGGTGGAATACGAAGGCGAAGATGCTGCCTGACGCAAAAGTATGGAAGATTCAGTCCAATCGCCGTTTTTGTAACTTACAAGCCCCGAAACAAATGATTCTTCTGCCAGCGAAGAAAATCGGCTGTCCGCACCAAACGCAATGGATACGGAAACTGCCAGCGCAAAAACTGTTTTTGAAAGAAGAGAACGTTTTTTTAGTTCCATTCCAAATTCCCCCTGAAAAATGACGAACCAGAAACAACAATATCTGTTCCAGCCTCGATGACACTTTTCAAGGTTTCTTGATTTACGCCCCCGTCTACGGAAATCAGATAATTGAATCTTTTCTCTCTCTGTATATCGGCAAGTTTTTTCACTTTTTCAATAGTATACGGAATCATTTTCTGTCCGCCCCACCCCGGATTTACCGTCATGACAAGCACCAGATCCACAAAAGGCAGAATTTCTTCCACCGCGGAAACCGGTGTAGCCGGGCAAAGGGCAATTCCTGCACGTTTCTGTTTTTCGCGGATTAACTGAATGCAGCGGTCGGCATGGCACGTGGCTTCAGCATGAAACGTAACGAAATCCGCGCCGGAATCAATGAACGACGGAATGAAATTTTCAGGTTTTTCAATCATCAGGTGCACGTCAAAAGGAAGTTTCGTAGTTTTCCGCAGCGACGAAATCACGGGCTGACCGTAAGAAATTTGCGGAACGAAATGACCGTCCATTACATCGATGTGAACGAACGACGCTTTTTTTTCTTCAATAAATTTTACCGCTGAACTTAAATCGGAAAAATCCGCCGAAAGAAGCGACGGTGACAAAAAACGTTTTTTTTTAAACGCAGAATTTTCGTTTTCCATGAGCAAAATAATAAATAAATTCGCAGTCAGTGTAAATATTGAAAGAATTTCGTTTTTTTCAGGCGAAAACCGGTTGAATCAAAAAATTTTGTACGCGGCGTTTCCCTTGACAAACGAAATGAAAACTATTATAAATTGTGATTTTTTTCGGGCAACGCGCATAATTGACTAAATTCAGCAAATTTATATAATGACTGCGTATGGGTAACTCGGCAACGGAAAAGGATTTCAATCAGGCGTTAAAATTTGTGGAAGAATGCAAAATTGGCGATGCTGAAGATTTACTGAAAAATACGCTGCCGCTGGATTTGGACAACAAGCCCATAGTTCAGGCGATAAAATTGTGCGAAATTTGGAGCGAAATTTTCAAGGGGCTTGCAGGGCTTTCTGATTTTGACAAAGGCGAACTTTTGGTCAGCAAATGGAAGCAGTTCATGAGCGAAACCGGCGAAGTTCCCGAAGAATATGAAAAAATCGTTTATTCATTCCGCAAAGGAATTTTTTCGTTGGCGCTGGAATATTACAGCCGGATTTCTGAAGAAAAAGACGACGAACTCAAGGCAGAAATTTTGAGGAAAATCGGACTTTGCTACAAAAAACTCGGTTCTTACGAAGTGGCGCTGAAATTTTTAACTGATGCGAACAACGTTTCCACGCAAAAAAAATCGGCGATTATGGCTGAAATGGCGGATTGCTATGCTTTTTGCGGTGAAACGAAAGGTGCAAAAATGCTTTTTAGGGAAGCCTTTTATATGGACGCGGAAAAAATCGACTTTTACTTCCTGGATTCGCCCCTTATAAAAGTCTTGATAAAAAAAGTTGAGGAGAAAGGCTACTCAGGAAGTGCGTTGCATGAATGGGTGGCTGTTTACGGAATAATTTTAGGAGTTTTTAACGTAAAGCGGCTTTTGCAAGCACAGGAAGTCGTCCGTCTGAAGCAGGAAATTTTTTCAAAGGAAAGCGAGTTGAAATGCCAGAATTGCAGCGATGAAACACTCAAACCGCGGCTTTTACTTCTCTACCTGCTTCTCATCGATTATTACAACACCAGCGACGTACCTGTGGGAAGCAACATTCGTGAAATCATGCTCAAGATAAAACTGCTTGATCCGGAATTCCACGAACAAATGTATAAGTGAACACTTTTTTTAAGTTTGCGTTGCAAGCTTACATTCCGAATTTCCGCGAGGAAAAACGGAAAAAAAACACAACGCTTTCTAATTTTGGAGCAAATATGTCTGAAGAACTTGAGAATTCTGTCCGCGAGATGCTAAAAGCGGAAACCTGGACCCGTGCAGGAATCACAAATTTTACAAAAAGCAACATTGATGAGCTTGAAAGGATTCTGAAAGAATGCAAAGCCCAAAGCTGCGAGTATGCAATAAAAGACATTTGTGACGAACAGTTGTCCCACACGAAAGACAGCATTCTGGCGCTTTATCTTTCCGGAATGATTGCCGTGCGCACCGGTTCCGTGGATACAAGTGCACTGGTTTCGCTTTTTGAAATTTTTGAAAAGAACCACAAGGAATCCCTGGTGGAATACGTCTGCACGCTGATTTTAAACGACGATCCGCAGAACAAACTGGCGCTGAAAAAACTCGCGGAATTCTACAAGGCATCCAACGACGACCGGCTTTGGGAACTTTACGAAAAAATCGTAAAAATCGACTTTGAAGAAGCGGAAATGGCGAAAGTTCTTGCCGACCGCTACGATTCCCAGGGAAACCGCGAACTTGCCGTAAATTACTACAAAAAAGCAATCCTCAGGTTCGTTGCGGCAAAAAATATCAACGCGGCAAAATCAATCTGGACGATTCTTGTTTCGTACATTCCTGAAGACCTCGATTTTTTCCTGCGAATTCAGCGGAAAGTTGCAAAAACCATCAGCGAGTCAAAATCCGCAGCCCTTTTGCAGGAACTTTACGAATATTACAGGCACACCGCAAAATGGGACACGGCAATCGGAATTCTCAAAACGATTCTGGAAATCGACAACAAGGACGTCTGGGCGCGAAAAGAAATCGTTGAATGTTTCCGCGGAAAATATGCAGAACATTCCCATCTGGAAGATTACATCAAATCGTCAAATTTGAATCAGTCGTTCAGGAACGTTTTTGAAGCCATCAGCGATTTTGAAAAGCACATTGCATTCGACGCGAAAAATTACGTTTATCACAGAACCTGGGGCGTGGGAATCATTCAAAAAGTTGAAGGCGACATGCTTACGATAAATTTCGGCAAAAAAACCGGAATTCACGCAATGTCGCTGAAAATGGCAGTCAGCGCGCTGCAACCGCTTACAAAAGACCACATCTGGGTTTACAAAAAAACCGTGAAAAAAGAAGAACTTGCAAAAAAAGTAAAATCCGAAGTGGCATGGACGCTGAAAACCATCATCAAAAGTTTCAACAACAACTGTAATGAAAAGCACATCAAGGAAGAAATCGTTCCGTCGATTTTAACTGCGGGCGAATGGACGAGCTGGAACACAAAGGCGAAAAAAATTCTTGAAGAAGATCCCACAATCGACGTAAATCCCAACGACATCAATTTTTATCAGGTTCTCGACAGGGATTTGAGCAAGGAAGAGCGGCTTTCAAAAAAATTCAAGGCGGACAAAGACTTTTTCCACAGGACGGACATCATCATGCGTTACCTGAACGAAATCGATGATCCGTCTGACGAACAGTTTTCCGAAATGTTCAATTATTTCGCGGGATATTTGAAGGCATTTACGAACGTGGACGAACAGGTTCTGGCGTCTTATCTGGTCGTGCAGGAAATTTCGCGGCAAATTCCGGCGCT
The DNA here is from genome assembly GCA_964483515.1 of uncultured Treponema sp. GTDB lineage: Bacteria > Spirochaetota > Spirochaetia > Treponematales > Treponemataceae > Treponema_D. The sequence goes on along the minus strand of CAZACA010000014.1, from coordinate 9,740 downwards.
TGAATCACCGGTTAAATTCAGTTTCGCGGAACTTTACGGCGACATCGAAAATCCGCGGGAAATGTATTCGCTTTTAAAGGATTCCAGGAACACGAATCTGAAAAAATCATTCGTAAAAAATATCGGGCTGCTGGAAGACTGGGAAAATCAGTACGTCTATATGTTCCCCACGGTGCTGGAAAAATCCATGATCGAAGAACTTATTGCAAAAGGAAAAGGCGAACGTGCCACGCGGCTTGTTCAGGACAGTTTCAACGACTACCGCAACAACCGGAACGCAGTAATTTATCTCATCGATGAATGCAAGGAAGAAGAATGGTTCAAATCGTCGGAAATCAGCGAAGAAAAACAGCTCGTAACGCTCGTAAACATAATTTCGCTGTGTTATCGCGAAGTAAATAATCACGTAAACACCGTGGAAAACAAAAAAACCATAAAGGCGGCGACTGCACTTCTGTTCGCGAAAAAAATCAGGGAAAAAAGCGACGACGAATCGAAAAATTCCACTACAAAAAATCCCATGCTGGAGTACATGCTTTCAAATTCGCAGGAAACGATTACGCGGATGTACACGATGGTAAACGATGTGGCGGATCTGGATTCCACGTACAAAACCATTCTGCGAAACGGAATTCTGGGCAAATATCCGGATTTCAAATTTCAGGAAGCCGAAATCAAGACGGAATCGCCGAAAGGACTTCTGGTTACTGCAAAAATGCTTGACGTTAAACGTGCGCTGGCTGAAGACATTGAAAAAGTTCAGCTGCCGAAAATTGCGGGCGAAGTAAGCGAAGCGCGGGAAAAAGGCGACTTAAAGGAAAACGCGGAATATCAGGCGGCAAAGGAAGCGCAGCACAGGTTGAACAATCAGCTCGGTCACTTAAAGGAAGAACTGGTTCGCGCGGTTGTGTTCGACCCCACTACTGCAACCACATCCCTGGTTTCGTTCGGAACAAAAGTTACGCTGCAAAATAATCTGGAAAACCGCACGGATGTTTACACGATTCTGGGGCCGTGGGAATCCAACGCAGACGAAGGAATTCTTTCGTATCTTTCGCCCCTTGCCGACGGACTTCTGGACATGAAAAAAGGCGAACACAGAATTTTCACGGCGAACGACAAAAAATACGACTACACTCTGCTTTCCATTGAAATTGCAGCGGTGTAATTGAATTTGCGCAGAAGGTGGAGAAAAATGGCATTGACGGAAAAATCTTTTAAAAGGCTTTCGGAGCATCTGGGATTTTTCAGCCACTCCACCAACGTGGGCGCAATTTTTTCAGGCGCGGAAATTTTTTTGACGGATTCAGGAGCAGGCGAAGACGACGGAATTCAACTCGAAAAAATTTGCCGCGCACTTTTTTGCGGAAAAAAAATCACCAATATTTTTCACACGCACTGCCACGCCGACCATTGCAGCGGTTCCATTCATTTTCAGAAAAATCCTGAAATAAAATTATGGAGCACGAATTTTTCGTCCCACCTGATGCAGGTTCCTTCATCGGTTACGTCGATTTATTGCGGCGGAAAAACCATCAGCGAATTTGAAATTCCGCAGTTCTGCCTTTCGTCCCCCATCCGCACCGACAGAATCATCAGCGAAGAAGAAATCGATTTTCAGGACGTAAAGCTGAAATTTATTTTTTTGCCCGGACATTTTTTTGACCAGGCGGGAATTCTCGCGGAAGACAAATCGGACGGAACGAAAGCGTTTTTTCTGGGCGACGGATTTTTCGGCATGGAACTTTTAAAAAAAACGTGGATTCCGTTCATGACAAATCCCGAAAAATTCCGCGAATCAGTAAAAAAAATCGAATCGGTTTCCGCGGATTTTTATGTTCCCGGCCACGGTTCAGTCTGCACGGCACAGAACATTCACGCCGCAGCAGAAATAAATCAGATGGTCACTTACGAAATGGAATCGCTGATTTTAAAATCCATGGAAAAAGGATTCTGCCGCACGGAAGAAATTTTAAAGCAGGTCGCCGATTATTCAGGAATCCGCATGAAAATAATTCCGTTTCATTTAATCGGAACGACGCTGAAATCTTATCTGGCGTGCATGGAAAAGCAGGGAAAAATTTTTTGCGAAATTCAGGACAACGAACTCGCATGGAGAAAAAAATGACAAAAATCGAAATGGCAAAATTCATCGACCAGACGCTTCTTTCGCCCGTTGCAACAAAATCCGACGTGGAAAAATTCTGCACTGAAGCAAAATCGGCATTTTTTAAAAGCGTCTGCATAAATCCGCGGTTCGTGAAAACGGCTTCGGAAATTTTAAGCGGCTCACAGACAAAAGTCTGCACGGTAATCGATTTTCCCCTGGGAGCCGGCGGATTTGAAAGCAAAATGCATCAGGCGGACGTTGCAATTTCAGACGGCGCGGACGAACTGGATTTTGTGGCGGACATTTCGCTCATAAAGGCCCGGGAATTTTCTGAACTGACGGAGCAGCTCCGGTTTCTGAACAAAAGCGTCACTGAAGCAGCAATTTTTTCCGCGGAAAACGGAATGCCGAAAGGACACATCGTCACCAAACTGATTCTTGAAACGGTTTTTCTTTCCGACGAAGAAATCGTGGAATCGTGCAGATGCGCAAAAAACGCGGGGTTCGATTTCGTAAAAACTTCCACGGGATTTGCCATGCAGCAGCCGAACGGAGCGACGGTTCATGCGGTGGAACTCATGCGGAAAACGGTGGGCGATTCCATGGGCGTAAAGGCAAGCGGCGGAATCAGAAGCGCACAGGATGCACTGAAATTCATTTCGGCGGGCGCAAGCAGAATCGGCACGAGCAGCGGAATAAAAATTCTTTCGGAAATTGAATCAGTTCAGGTCGCGGATTCGTCGGATTCAGCCTGAGAAATTTCTGCGGATTCAGCGGAAGAATTTTCGGTTTGTCCGCGGATGTTTTCGATTATGCGCAGAGTTTCCGTGATGAGTTTGTCGATTTCAGAAAAATTTTCGCTCACGGAAATTCTGTAGAAAACCTGAGTTCCGTTTTTGACGGTTTTTACGAATCCGGAATTTTTCAAAACTTTTAAATGATGGGAAATCGCCGGCCGGGAAAGTGAAGATTTTGACGTAAGGGAAGAAACGTTTATGCCGTCTTCGCCCGCTTCAAGAATGTCGATGATAAGTTTCTGCCGGACTTCATCGCCCAGAGCAAGAAAAACCGGACCGCATTTGTTCAGCATTTTGTAGATTTTTTTTAATTCTGATTTTGTTACGAGCATTTTTTACCTCCGCCTTCCGTGGCAAGTGCAAATCATATCGGCAAAATATTTTAATGTCAATAAGTTTAAAAAATTAAACGATTAAGTACTTAAACGATTAAACGCTTAAACAATTAAACTTTTGGACGAATATTTTTACTGAAACGTATTGAATTTTCTGAAAAAAAGATATAACATTCGCGCCATGACAAAGGTTTAATTGCTTAAACCTTTGAACAAATACAAATCTCAAAGGAAATGCAAAAATGAATTTCTTGAAGACTTTTTTCAAACATCCCTGGGCGATCATCATCGTATGCGTTGCACTTACCGGATTTTTCGGATTTTTTATCAAAGATCTTGCCCTTGAAAATTCACTTCGTTCGTTCTTTCCGCAAAAAGACGAATCCTACGACCGCCTGACGGAAACTGAAGACGTGTTCGGCAGCATGCTTTCCATCGGAATCACTCTGGAAACAAAAAACGGCACGTCAATCCTCACGCCTGAATACATCGACGTGGTAAGGAAAATGACCGACAGGATTCTGGATTTGCCTGAAGTGGAAGACATCGATTCAGTTACCCACATCGATTACGTTTGCGACGAAGACGGTGCGATTTCGGCGACTCAGCTCATTCCCGACACTTACACGGGAAGCGACGAAGACATCCTGCAGCTGAAGTCCCGGCTGGCGGAATGGCATGACATGTACAACCGCGTCATCATCAACGACACGAACACCGGTTTTCAGATGCAGGTTTCACTTCGTACCAAAAGCAGGGAAACCATCGCGCTGGAAGAAAATCAGGCAACGCTGGCGGAACTTCTGGACGAACAGAAAAAATCGGGTGCATCCGAAGAACTTTCGCAAAAAATAAAGGAAACAAAAGACGCCATAAAATCAAACAAAGCGTTAATCAAAAAACTCGGCACTGACATCATGCGGCAGCAGAACGTTTTAAAGGATGTTCGCGCCATTGCAGAAGAAGAAGTTCAGGGTCATCACCTGATTTTAAAGCTTGTGGGCGAACCGGTTCTTTCCGAGCAGTCAAAAGTTTTCATGATGGCGGACTTAACCAGGCTCATTCCCCTTGTCGTAATCGTGGTGCTCGTTTCGCTTTACTTAAGCTTCAGGACAATTTCAGGAACGCTTCTTCCGCTGATTACGGTTCTGATTGCAACGGCAATTTCCGTGGGACTTATGGGAATGTTCGGCGTTACGTTTACCCTTGTTTCAAGCGTAATTCCGGTTGCGCTGATTGCGGTGGGTTCGGCGTACGGAATCCACGTGATTACCCATTATCAGATTGAAGTGCAGAATGTTCAGGGCGAAATGACCAGGGAAAAATACGAAGAATGCATTTTTTCGGCACTTCGCGACGTAAAACTTGCCGTCCTTCTCGCGGGAATTACTACAATCGTCGGATTCATTTCGCTGATTACGAGTCCCCTTGGTCCGCTTCACAGTTTCGCGATTTTTACTGCTGTGGGAGTTGCGCTTTCCGTTCTGCTTTCGGTAACTTTTTTGCCTGCCGTTCTTCTGGTAAAAGGATATAAAAGCACCGTCAAAAAAGAATACAAAATCGAAAAACTTACTGCCCGCGTAAAGGCAAAACTTGAAAAAACGAAGCATCGGCTGGAAATTGCAAAACTTAAGCGCGAAGGAAAAACTGAAGAAGAAGCACAGGGCGACACGCTTTATACCATTTACAAATTTTTCTGCGGCTCTACTCCGCGGCTTGTCCTTACTTCCATTGCAATCGTTGCGCTTTCGTTCAGCGGTCTGCGGCTTTTAAAAATCGACACGGCGCTCATAAATTATTTCCCCAAACTCTGCGATTTCAGGAAAGACGTGGATTACGTTGACGGTCAATACGCAGGAACGAATGCACTTTTCTTCACCATTCAGGGCGCGGAAAAAGGCGACATTTCAAATCCTGAACTGCTGAAAGTTGTGGACGACATGGAAAAATATTTACAGGAACATTACGGCAACATCGGAAAAATCGTTTCGTTCACGTCGTTCATCAAGCGGATAAATCAGGTCTGGCACGTACCCGGCGCGCAGGAAATTCAGCAGAATTCGGCATCAGCAGCGGCGGATGAATTTGTAGACGACTGGGCTTCCTGGGGCGCGGAAGATTCATCGGATGAATTCACGGACGACTGGGCAAGCGATTTCGGCACGGAAGAAAATTCGGCGGAACAGGCTGAATTCGTTGATCCGAACATTGCCTACGCGGAACTTCTGGAAAATTCCATGAAAACAAAAGATTTCCTTACGCTTTTAAATCGTGCATACGTTGAAGCGGGCGGACAATACGCAACCGTGGAAACTCTCGTAAACGAACTGATGAAGCAGATGAATTACAACGGAACTGCGTACTACGAAATTCCTTACGACACGGAAAAATATCCTGTGGCAGACCGTGCGCAGCTTAAAGCCATCGTAGAAAATTACCTGACGCTTTTAAGCGGTTCGCTGGACAGATTCATTGACGATGATTTGAACCCCAGAACCATGCGGATTACCTGCCAGCTCAGAAGCCATTCGTCGGAAGAAAGCGGAAAAATTATTTCAGCGGCAAAAGCATACGCGGAAGAACATTTCCCTGAAGGCTACACTCTTGAAGCAACCGGTTCGGCGCAGATGGAACACCGCATGACCGACATGATTTTTTCAAGCCAGATTACAAGCCTTGCGCTTTCGTTGTTTTCGGTTTTCGTCATCATTGCCATTTCGTTCAAATCAGGATGGGCGGGACTTCTTGGATGCATTCCGCTTCTGTTCTGCATTCTGCTCAACTACATGACCATGGGATTCTGCAAGATAAATCTGGATTTCATTACGAGCATCATTGCATCGGTGGCGGTGGGCGTCGGAATTGATTACACGATTCACTTCATGACCACGTACAAGGAAGAACGGAGCAAAACAAGCAACGTGGTGGAAGTTACAAAAGCGACTTTCCGGAAAAGCGGAAAAGGAATCGTAACGAATGCTCTTGCAGTTGGTTTAGGATTTTTGGTACTGACGCTTTCAAAATTCGTCGTTCTGCGCTACATCGGAATTCTTGTTGCAATCGTAATGTTTACGTCAAGTTTCCTTGCCATGACGATAATTCCGGGCGTGCTTTCCCTTTCTGATCCGAAATTCATTCGTCCGGAAAGCGAATTGGAAAAATAAAATTTCGGATAAAAATTCCGAATCACTAAAATATTTTTTTTCGAGGTGAAAAAATGAAAAAATTTACTCTGACATTTTCAGTGTTGGCTTTGTCCGCTTGCGTTGCTTTCGCCGATGCAAAGGGTGACGAAATCATGCAGCGAACTCACGACGTAGCAAAACCGGATTACAGCCGCTCCCAGGTTCAGATGGTTCTGACGGAAAAAAACGGAACAACGGAACAGCGGAACGTCATGCAGTACGGATGCAACAAAAACGGAATCACGAAAGCGGTTTTAGTTTTCCTTTCGCCTGCAAACATCAAGGACACGCGATTTTTGCAGATTGAAAACAAAACTTCCGCCGACGACAAATGGATTTATCTTCCTGCGCTGAAAAATACACGGCGCGTAAATTCCAGCGAAGGCTCCAAATCGTTCATGGGAACTGACGCCACTTACGACGACCTTTCTACGCGACAGATGGACGAAGACACGCACGAATACATCCGGGACGAAACCAAAAACGGATTTTCATGCAGCGTGGTAAAAAATACGCCCGTCGATGCAAAATCAAGCCAGTACAAATATCGTATGGTCTGGGTCGACAAAAAAACCGATTATCCAGTTTACACGGAACTTTTCGACAAAAACGGCGACCTGGTAAAAACCATTACGGTTTCGCGCATTGACAACATCGACGGATTCAACATTCCCATGGACAATCTTATGGTGAACGTGCAGACGAAACATTCCACTGCCATAAAAATTCTTAAGGTGGACGTAAAGACTGCCCTGCCCGACAGAATTTTCACCCAGGACTTTTTGAACACCGGAAAATAATTTTTTTTCGGGGAGATTCTTTCGCGGAATTTTCCCCGATTTTTTTTTGGAGATTTTATGAAGGCGAAGAATTTTTTTAGATTTTCGATTTTTGCTTTTTCGATTTTTGCTTCATCGGTTTTCGCGGATGATTTCGACGACTGGGGCTCATTCGGTTCAGACGACGGCGGAGATTTTTCAGGCGGATTTTCTTCTTCATCGTCCATCGATTTTTCAGGCGAAGGAGAATTGCAGTCGCGGTTGTATCTGGACACGGACGCAGACAAAGCGCAGGATTTTCCCGTGGAAGCATCGGCGTTTGCAAAACTGGGCGCGAATTATTCGGGAAGCAACGTGGACGCGGAAATCGTACTGAAATTTGAAAAAGATTTAATCGAAAATTATCCGCAGGACGTAATCGACGAATTTACTCTGCGCGGATATTTCGGCAACTTCAAACTGGAAGCGGGAAAAATGAAAGTGGTCTGGGGAAAAGGCGACAAACTTCACGTGCTGGACAACTTCAACGCAGACGACTACAGATTTTTTATCGTGCCTGATTACATCGACCGGCGAATCAGTACGCCGATGTTCCGTGCAATTTATTCCACTGCATCAAGCCTGCGTTTTGAAGGAATCTGGGCGCCATACACCGACACCACGCGTTTTGCCACAAGCGGAATCTGGACGCCTGAAAGTTACACCACGCTGAAAAATCTTGTAACCGGCGTTGTAACAGGTTGGGCAGCAGACACAACGAACGGTGGACTGATTAAAGCAGCGCAGTTCGATTCCGACGACATTTATCCCGACACAAAAAAACTCAAATACGGACAGGCAGGACTTCGCGTAACGGGAACGGCGGGTTCGCTGGACTGGGGCGCAAGTTATTACTACGGACGATACAAGGAACCGTCGGTAAATCTTTCATCGTACATCGCGAATCAGTCAGCACTGCCGGTTCTGGATTACGACTGGAAGCAGACGTTCGGACTTGAAGCGGCGACGGTTTTGTGGCGGTTCAATCTGCGCGGAGAAGCGGCGTACAATCTGACTGCGGACACAAAGGGCGACGATCCATGGGTGCATAACAACAGCGTGGCGTGGCTTTTCGGATTCGACATCGACATTCCGGTGAGCAACATCAACATCAACGTGCAGGAAACGGGAACGTACATTCTGCAGAATTCAAAAGTTGACGACGGCGAAGGATTTTCTGCACTCGGAAAAATTTATCAGTCCGCGCTGAAAAAATACGACGTGGATTACGACGAAGCGGGCTACACGAACAACAAACTCGTAGTGAACATTTCCGATTCGCTTTTGAACGATAAAATCGTGCCGGAAGTTCTTCTGCTCTGGGGAATCGAACGCGGCGACCTGGTCGTTAAACCGAAAATTTCCTACAAGCCCAACGGAAATTTAACGCTGTTTTTAAGCGGATTTTACATTCACTGCAAAAACGAAGACAGCGAATTTTACGGCTGGCGGAACAACAGTTTCGTGAACGTAGGCGTAAACTGCAAGTTCTAAATTTTTTCCCGCGGAATTTTCTGAACGGAATTTTCTGCGGGAATTTTTTTATTTTATTTTCCGAAGCGAATAAATTTTCCGGGCAAGTTTAAAAATCTTCCAGAAGAAAAAATTCTTCGATGCGTAAAAGAAAATTTTTCGTTTAAAAGTTTTGTCCGGCATTTTTTTGAATTCCGCCGCCATAGATTTCGCTGAATTTTTGTCGTACGATTCGTCGAGTTTTCCAAGATAAATTCCGAATTTTATTTTTTCGTCGCTGAACGATTCACAGGAAAAATTATATTTTTCTGCAAAAAATTTTCGTATGGCGTAAAAACTTTTTGCAAACAAAAACGCTTTATCGAAATCAGTCTGATGGCTCGCACTTCCTTCAAGGGCACGATAGCACGCAAAATATTCGTTCAAAAATTCCAGCCGGCTGTTTTTTGAAAAATAAAGCCACATGGGATAATCTTCCATAAGCCAGTTTTTTTCTTCGGGATTTATTTCTGCCACGTAAGAATCAAAAAGTTCTTTACGGTAGCAGACGGTCAGCGCCGGCACGGAATTTCCCTGAATGAATTCCGCGAACGTTTTTTTCACGATCCAGCCTGCTTTTTTTTCGTCCAGTTTTTTTCCGTCTTTGTACGTAAAACATTTTCCGTAGCACATTCCGATTTCTGGATGATTTTCCATAAAATCAATCTGCGTTTTCGCCTTTCCCGGAAGCCACCAGTCGTCGCCTGCGCATTCCATGATGTATTTTCCCCGTGCATTTTTCATCACCGAAAAAAAATTTTTCACCAGCCCCAGATTCTTTTCGTTAAAAATCGGCCTTACGATTTCAGGAAATTTTTCAGCGTACTCCTGAATGATTTTCCGCGTTCCGTCCGAAGAGCAGTCGTCGCCCACCAGAAGTTCCCAGGAAAAATCGTGCTTCTGACTTAAAATGCTTTCAAGCGTCTGTGAAATAAAATTTTCCTGATTGTAAGTGATTACGCAAACCGAAAACATCGGAATGC
>CAZACA010000013.1:0-20767 GCA_964483515.1 uncultured Treponema sp. | reverse complement strand
AAATTTTTTGTTCCGCGACGATGCTTTAAATTTTATCAGACGAATTTTTAATTTTTTTTTGCGTCAGTAGCCCAAATCTTCGCCCACCAGAATCACTTTTATTCTTCCGGGGATCATGGATTTTCGCGTGATTACAACCTGGCAGCAGATGCTTTTTTCAAGGCAGTTTCCGCAGCGTCCGGTTTTTGCGCATGGAGTTTCGCAATTCAGTCGGACACAATTCGGCGGAGAAGCAAAATTTCTTGCGCGCGAAATTCCTTCGTCAGTATCGGCGACAACTTTGTTCATTCCGGCGATGACCACGACATTTTCAGGGCCGTAAATTAAAAAACTTACGCGATTTCCGCGACCGTCCACATTTACAAGTTCACCGTCCAGCGTAATGGCGTTCGTGCTCGTCAAAAAAAAGTCGCAGTTCACCAGGCGCGATTTCATTTCCTTCTGCTCCTGAGGCGTCCTGAAATTTTCGCGGATGATTAAATCGTGTCCTGCATTTTTTACGATTTCCTTGAAGCCGTTTTCGTCCAGCGTCATGGAACCGCCGTAGCCCACCGAAACTTTTTTTGCGCCCAGAATTTCCGCGAGTTTTTTTCGTGCGCTTTCAGTGTCTTCGCAATAAAAACCTTCCATTCCGCGGGCAGAAAGTTTTTTCACGATTGTTTCCGCTTGATTTCTGTAAAAAATTTTTTTCGACGGATTCATTTTTTCCTCCAGTTATTTTTTTCGATTGTCTTTTTTTCGCGTAATTTTTCCTGCTGATTTTTCCGCGGATTTTCGTTCGGCGGCTGCCCTGTACGCTTCGATTTTTTCAGGATTGTAAAAACCGTCTTTCCAGTTGAATCGCGTGGCACCGTCAATAAATTTTTTGTTCTGCACGATTGAAATCATGTCCTTTATGTCGCTGCGCAAAACTTTCGTCTTGGAAAAATCGATGAGCTGATGCGTCCATCCTTTCGATTTCAGCGCGTCCATTTTGTCCAGAAGCGTAAACGGAATTTCGGGCATGACAAACGAACCGTCGGCGGTGGAATTCACTTTAAAGCCCGTGGATTCCTTGTCGCGGAAATAAGTGAAATCGTAATCTTTGGGAAGTTTAAAACGCATTCGGAACAAAACCGGATAAGCAAAAACGCTTAAAAGAATTCGGCTGCGTTCGGCTCGAGTCTGAAAAATTTCTTCCAGATTTTCTTCGGAATTTTCCAGCGGAGATTGCAGCGCCACAATGTTCTGATTTTCCAGAAAACTTACCGCCCACCGGTTGAACGAATACAGATATTGCCCCGCAACGATTTTCGCGTCCTTGTATTTTTTTAAAATCGAAATGTGCGCCAGATTATTCGCCACGAAATTTTTGTAGCCTTTCTGAATCAGCGTGTCGATTGTTTTTTCCAGCGTCTCAAAATTTCCTTCAGCGGCAAACGGGTCAAGGCAAATCATCACGCTTTTTTTTGAATACGGAAGAACCGGTTTTTCCGCGGAATCCTTGTGCAGCAAATCGAATGTAGTTTCGGCGTTCAGTTCCAGAATTACGCGCACCGGATGAAGCGGATTCACTGCATGAGCGTCGGAAATCGTGGAAACCTGAACGTAAAGTCCTTCGGGGAAAAAATCCAGATCGTTTTTTTCAAGCGGCGTCAAATCCAGAACGGGAAGTTTTTCTGCGCCGGGCTGATGCCTGAAAACGGAAATGTCGTAGGGCAGAATTTTTTTGTAGCGCTTTGACATGGATTTTGTCTGCAAAAGATAAACGCTGTCGCCCACGGAAAATCCTGACGGAACGGAAATCCACCGCGCATTTTTTTCGTCCTTTGTCACCACGCGAACTTTGTGGCTTTCTCTGCCCGAATCGTCTTTTTTGTGAAGCCGTATGCTGTCGCCAGGGTCCGGTTCGTAGTCGCCGCCGGAAACCACCGCCATCTGAATGGAAAATTCTTCAGGTTTTTCCAGCGATGACGCAAACTGATTTTTTTCGTCGGAAGTTGCTTCGCGGATTCGTTTGATTTTTCCCAGAAAAATTCCGGTTCCGCCTGCCTGATTCGGATTTAAAATTTTTGCGCCTGCGTTTTCAATTCCGTCTTCCACCGATTTGAATCCGTACCAGTAATCGGTTTTTGTCCGCGCAAAATCCGTGCTTAAAATTCGCTTTCCTTCAGCAACGGCACCTTTTTTGTCTTCGCGCCAGTGATCCATGACGAAACGATACGCCGCCGTAACTGCACCGACGTATTCAGCGCTTTTCATCCGTCCTTCGATTTTAAAACTGTCCACGCCGATTTCCATGAGTTCAGGAATTCTGCCGATGAGTTCCAGGTCGCACGGAGAAAAATAATAGCCCGACGATTCGCCGCCCGGAAGTTCCGCCGAATAAAGCCGCCTGCACGCCTGAGTACACATTCCGCGGTTCGCCGATTTTCCGCCGAGCAGACTGGAAAAAAGACAAAGTCCGCTTTCACTTACGCACAACGCGCCATGCACGAACATTTCGATTTCTGCATTCGTGGACGATTTTATTCTGCGAATTTCTTCCAGCCCCAGTTCCCGCGCCACCACGATTCGCTTTACGCCTTCACGACACAAAAGATTTGCCGCCGCTGAACTTTCCACGTTCATCTGTGTGGATGCGTGCACTGAAAGTTTCGGAAAAAATTCCTGGCACATTCTGATTACGCCGAAATCCTGAACGATAATTCCGTCCGGCCCGATTTTGTCAATGTACGAAAGAAATCTGTAAAGGCGTTCAGTTTCGCGTTCTTCACAAACCGTATTTACTGCGACGTAAATTTTTTTGCCCAGCCGATGAACGCTTTGAACCGCGCCTTCAAACTGATTCCATGCAAAATTCGATGAACGTAAGCGCGCATTGAAACTTTTGAGCCCTAAATAAACTGCGTCCGCACCTTCGCCCAGAGCAGCGTCAAGTGCTTCGATATTTCCCGCAGGAGCTAATAATTCTGTCATGCCGAAAGAATACATTTTTTCAAAGTTTTTGTCTTTTGATTCGCGGAAAAAAATCGGTCAGTCAACGCTTCGGGTAAAAAATCGTCCGTAAATTTCTTTTGTTTTCAGCACGTTTATAAACGAAAGCGGATCGCGTTTTTTTAATTCACGGCTGAGGAAAGCAACGTCATCCGCGGAAACGACGGTGTACAGAAGTGTTTTCTGCGAATTTTTAAAGCAGCCCGTTCCGGTGAATTTTGTGGCATCGTGATTCGTCATGGTTTTTATGGCTTCGTAAAGTTCGTCAGGATGATCGGTGATAATCAGCATGGTAATTTTCTGGTAGCGTCGGTAAAGCATATTTAAAACCTGCGTAGAACTGAACTGAAAAATTACGGAATAAAGCGCTTTTTCCCATCCGAGCAGAATTCCTGCCACGACCAGAACGCCCACGTTAAAAAGAAAAATGTAATTCCACATGTCCACGCCTTTTTTTTCCGAAAAATAAATCGCCACGAAATCCATTCCGCCGCTTGTTGCATCCGCGTGAAGGCAGCACGTAATGGCAAGTCCGTTTATGATTCCGCCGAAAATCGAACAGAGAAGCGGGTCGTCGGTTATGCTGATGTACGGCAAAAAATCGGTGAGGAAAGACGAAATGACGATCATCAGGAGCGAATAAAGCGTAAATTTTTTTCCGATGAATTTGAAACTGATGAAAACCGGAAACGCATTGAACAGAAAATAAAGCACGGTGAAAGGAATTTCCAGCCCCAGAAATTTCAAAACCAGCCGCTGAATCAAAAGGGAAACGCCCGAAAATCCGCCCGGAAAAAGTGACGCCACATGGACGAACGAATTTAAATTCAGCGAATAAATGACCGCGCCCAAACAAATCAAAAAAATCCGCTTGAACGTGGACGGCGTAGGAATGATTGTGGTTACGTTGATCATACAAAAAGTTTAACAACAAAACATTTTTTCGCCAACGAATTTCGGCTGCATTTTTTTCACGCGGAATTTTTTTTGTCAAATTTAGTCTTCGCGATAGAGTTGCGCTAATTTTTCTTTGTGAATTTCTGCCACGCGATAACGCATCATTTCCTGCTTTGCGCTGAGTTCCACGCCCACTTCAAACGGTTTGGTGATGATGGCAACTTTGTTCACGCGCTCGTAGGATTTAAAGCCGTTTTTTGCGCTCACCTGCTCAAACACTTCGCCTTCAATGAGTTTCTGCACCGCTTCGACTTTCGTCAATTCTTCGTAGGAACTGTACGCAATGTTGTTTTCCGCCGCGAAATTTTCCACGGAATCCTGATCGGGCAGAACTAACGCCACCAGATATTTTTGGTCTTCGCCTTTTTCGTTCGTGCCGAAAACTACCGACGTTGAAATGAATCGCGACTCGTTGATTTTTGCTTCGATGGGAAGCGGTTCGATGTTTTCGCCGCCCTGCAGAACAATCGTATCTTTTTTTCTTCCGCGGAGTTGAATTTCGCCGTTCACCGAAAGAATCGCAATGTCGCCCGTGTCAAACCATCCGTCCACAGTCATGACTTTTTCGGTTAAATCGGGACGCCTGTAGTAGCCCTGCATGATGCATCCGCCGCGGATTTGCAGCGTTCCTTTTTTGCATCGGCCCAGAATAATTCCGTCGTCGTCCACAACACGCGCTTCGATTCCACGCAAAGGAGTTCCCACATTCCGGAAAATCGGATCAGCAACCGGACGCACCGAAATAATCGGAGAAGTTTCAGTCAATCCGTAGCCTTCCTGCACGTTCACGCCGATTGCCCAGAAAAATGCATCCACGTTTTCAGGAAAAGCACCGCCGCCCGAAATTCCCGAACGGAAATTTTTTCCCAGCATGGCGCGGATTTTTCTGAAAACCAGAAGGCTGCCCAAAAGTTTTACGGGAAAAAGCAGAAGCCACGGCAAAACCAGAACCGGCCACCAGAATCCAAGATAATCCCTGCCGAACCGCGTATTTTTTCTGCGGAGTTTCCGGTCGATTCTGCTCCATAAAAGCGCTTCGTTTACAAAAAACTGAAACAGCGCAAAAGTGATTCCGCCCGTTTTCCGCATTTTTCGCCAGATTCCGTCGTAAATCGCCGTCCAGACACGCGGAACTGCCGGCAAAAGATACGGATCGAGTTTCTGCAAATCCTGAAGCAGCACCGAACCAATCGGCTTGCTGAAACAAAGCGTCGCTCCCTGCGCCAAAATTACGTATTCCACCGCCCGCTGAAACGCATGCCAGACCGGAAGCACCAGAAGCGCACGTTCGCCCGGATTCAAAAAAATTCGTTCGGTTACTTCGTCCAGCTGACACAAAATATTTCCGTGGGAAAGCATTACGCCTTTCGGAGTACCGGTTGTTCCGCTGGTAAAAATTATGGTCGCAAGGTCGCCGGTTTTTCCTTTTTCGAGTTCCTGCTCCACTGCGTCGGGATGAAGTTTGCGCCATTCGTGTCCCGATTTCTGCAAGTCGCGGAACCAGAAGCATTCCACGCCGAATTTTTCGCATTCGTTTTTTATGTCCGCGGAAATTTCTTCAAAAGGAATTATGGTTTTCAGCGTGGGCACGGATTTTTTTATGTTAAGCAGTTTTTTTACCTGAGTCGCGTTTTCTACGATGCAGATTTCCACTTCGGAAAACGAAAGGATGTACGAAAGGTCTGATTCAGTTGCATCACATCCGCGGGGAGTATCGATTGCACCGACGGAAAGAATTCCCATGTCAGCCTGCTCCCATTCTTCGCGATTGTCTGCAATCAGTCCGATTTTGTCGCCGCGCTCTACGCCCATTTCAAGCAGCGCACCCGAAAAATCAAGTGCATTCTGAAAAAGCGTGTGATAATTTGTTTCCCTGTAGCCGCCGTTTTTTGTGTGGGAAAGCTGGGCAGGAACTTCGGGCCATTTTGCCGCGCTGTTCTGCAAAAGTTTTGGTAACGTTTCTCCGAATCTCAAATTCATAATTTTCCTGTTTAATTTTTTTTAGGCGATTGATGCAAATAAAAGCCGATTCCGCCAAAGCGAAGCCTTGCCAAAAGATTTTCCTAGTATACGGATAAAAAAAAAGCGTTGCAACGAAAACGACGAATTTTTCCGCGATTTTTCCGCGAAAAAAACAGAATTTTACAATTAAAAAACGCAACTTTACAATTAAGAATTTTCGCCTTTCCGCGGAACAGAAAAATTCTTTCTGTAAATTTTTTGCAAATCCTAATGATTCCGCGCAATTTTCCGAAAAAAATAATATGCCGTCAAATCAGAACAGCTACAAAAAACCCGATTTCTGGTCTCAGAAAGCATTCCGCGAAGGTTATCCTGCACGAAGCGTCTATAAATTGCAGGAAATCGATGAAAAATTCGGAATGCTGAAAAAATCAAAAGTCGTGCTGGATTTGGGGGCATCACCCGGAAGCTGGACGGTCTGGCTGATGAGGCATCTGGGCGACGGCGGAAAAGTCGTTTCGGTGGATTTAAATCCGCTGGCAAAAGACGTAAAAGGCAGCAATCTGGTTTTTCTTCAGGGCGATTTAACGGACGAAGAAATCCGGCAAAAAATCCGCGGAGAAGGCCCGTTCGATCTGGTAGTTTGCGATGCGGCACCGCTTACAACGGGAAACCGGACGGTAGACACTTTGCGCTCAAAATCGCTGGTGGAAATGGCGATCTGGTATGCAGGCGAAATGCTCAGAACCGGCGGAAATTTCTGCGTGAAAATTTTTCAGAACGGAGACCAGCAAAAAATTCTGCAAAAAATGCGGGAAATTTTCAGCCAGGCAAAAGGATTCAAACCGGAAGCATGCCGCGCGGAATCTTTTGAAACGTATTTAATCGGATTAAACAAAAAAATATAAAGGGGATGGTGGGGAAAAACAAATGAAAAATGAAATTGAGTATTTGGACTACGTATGCTATAGTAAGAAACAAAAAATGAAATCTTACTTAAAATTGATTGTATATTGCGTCTGTTCTATTTCGGGAATAGTTTTTTTTGTGACCGGCGTTACTTTCGGCGTGGTTCATTTCAAAAATTCCAGAGGACGGGGCGGTTTTGACAGCAACGTCTCTTCACATCTTTCAGGCGAAATTTTTCCTGCGGAAGATCAGCAGCTCATTTCGTCCATTCAGGAAAACGCGGAATCGGAATCCGTGGAAGAAGACAGCGAACTTTCGTACATTTCGTATCGCGTAAAAAAAGGCGACATGATCAGTTTCATTGCGGATGAATTCGGCGTAACTCAGGACACGATTATCAGCGTAAACAACATTCATGCGTCGCGGCTGATTCAAATCGGTCAGTATCTGAAAATTCCTTCCATGCCCGGAATTCTTTACACGGTTCGGGATGCAAACGAAACCATCGAATCCATCGCGGAAAAATACAAGGTCGATGCAAAAAAATGCGCGGCGGTAAACAATATTTCGGCGGAAGAAAAACTGGGCGCGGGAAAATCGCTTTTTGTGCCGTATGCGGAACTCGACTGGATTACGCGGCAGGAAATTAACGGCGACCTTTTCACGAAACCGATTCATACACGCTACTACACTTCGTCGCTTTACGGATGGCGCACAAGTCCTTTCGACAGTTCACGGCGAACATTTCACGGCGGAATCGACATGGCGTGCTCAAAAGGAACGACGATTTATGCGGCACTTCCGGGAAAAGTCGTGGCAAACGGATACAGCAACGTTTACGGAAATTACGTCATCGTTTCCCATCATTCGGGTTACCAGACGCTTTACGGTCACATGATGGAACGAAGCCCGCTGAAAGTCGGTCAAAACGTGGACACTTCGTCGAAAATCGGAAGAGTCGGCAGCACGGGAATGAGCACCGGTCCGCATCTGCATTTTACGGTTTACAAAAACGGCCGTTCTATAAATCCTGCAAATTTGTGGAAATAAAAAAAAATAATCGTCCGCGATTCGGAATTTTTTCTGAAAAACGGGCGATTTTTTTTGTACGGCAGTCTGATTCGATTCAATCCGGTGAAAAAATCGATCTTTATTTTTAAATTTATGCGTTATTTTGCGTTTTTTGCCGCCGCCTCGCACTTGATGTAGTACGCATCCACAATCCGCTTAATGTCGTGAATGTTCTGCACAATCATGTAATCGTCGAAAATTTCGATTTTGCCCCTGTCCATGAGTTTGCAAAGCTGGTCACGTGCATCCGCCTGAGGAATCGCCGCCCAACTTGCAATGTCGCTCATCGTTACGCTGAATTTTCGCTTGACGGTTTCGCCTGAATCAACTTTGTCGTAAGAAGTTCCGCCCGCCAGTTCGTCGTACATTAAAAAAACGTCGCAAATTCGCGCAGGAATTTCTTCAATCTGCAAAATTCTGAACTGACGGTTCTGGTCGTAAATTCGCTTGCAAAAAAGTTTAAGCAGATTCATTACGATTTGCGGATTTCCCAGAACAAGCGATTTGAAATTTTCCTTGTTGAATTCCATGCATGAAACGTCGGTTCGCGCAACGCATGAAGCACTTCGCTGTGAATTGTCCAGAATCGCCATTTCGCCAAAAAACGCGCCGCTTCCCAGAATGTCCAGACTTTTGTTGCGGTCTTTTATGCATTTTGTAATCTGCACTTCGCCTTGTTTTATCAGATAAAAAGTTTCGCCCGGCTCAAATTCGCTGATGATTACGTCGCCTGCCTTGTACTGCTTCGTAAACCGGTCGAACGCAGGAAGGGAAAACTGATTCACTGAAAACGCTGACGATGATTTTGATTCGTCGTCGTGAAGTGCACGTCGCATCCGGCTTTCTTTTTCCGCACGAATTTTTGATTCGTTAAAAAGTTTTTGCAGTTCGTCTTTGTTCCGCGGATTTGCGTTCAGTTTCATTATTCGCGAAATTACGTCGCAGCAGGTTTTGTACTGACCGTCGTTATAAAATCCGTGCGCAACAGTCGTCATTCCCACTTCCGGAGAAATCGCCACCATGTCGCTGTGAAGGAATTGTTCCATTTTTTTGTGGATTTCTCGAAGCGATTTGCTGAAAACACGCAGCATTTTTTCGGTAATCATGCTTTTTGAACCGCAAAACTGCTCAAATTCCGCCACCGTCATCTGCACGACCATGGAATCCACCAGAACCGACGCCGTAACCAGACTGGGCATTCGTGCCAGCGCGCTTTTTACGCCAAAAAATTCGCCGATTTTCAGCTGCTCAGAAACCTGCATTCCGGATTCCAGATCCAGACTTCGCAAAGCAACCGCTCCGGACTGCAAAATAAAAATATATTCGTTCTTGTCGCCTTTAAAAAAAATGATAGAACCCTTTGTGAATTGAACAGTACGTGGCATGAAAACAACTTCCCCCGATAAACCGCACGATTTTGAGCGGGAGTGTAGCATATTTTTAAAATATATTCTACATTTTGAAAAATTTTATAACCGGACGAAAAAAATGATCGATTTGCACACGCATTCAAGCGTTTCCGACGGAATTTTGTCGCCTGCACAGCTGATGGATTACGCATTTCAGAAAAAAATTTCAGTAATTGCCCTGACCGACCACAATACCGTGGATGGACTTGAAGAAGCGCAGACGCAGGCAAAAAAAATCGGCATGGAATTCGTGCCCGGAATCGAAATTTCCGTGGAATGGCCCACCGGCGAATTTCATCTTCTGGGTCTGGGACTCAAGCGGATTTCTCCGGAACTGAAGGAAATCGTGTCGTTTTTAAAAAATCAGCGGGAAGAACGGAACAAAAAAATGGTTTCAAAACTTCAGTCGCTGAAAATCGACGTTTCTTACGAAGAACTTGTGGCAAAATATCCCACGCACAATCTTGGCAGACCGCACATTGCTGATTTTCTCGCGGAAAAAAAAATCGTAAAGTCGCGTCAGGAAGCGTTCAACAATTTTTTCGCAAAAGGACGACCGTGTTTCGTTGAGCAAAAAAATGCAGATCTGGAAAAATCCGTGGAAGCCGTAAAAAAATCCGGCGGAATTCCCGTGCAGGCTCATCCCCTTTCGATTTACGTTTCCTGGGGAAAAATGGAAGAGACGCTGGAATCCATCAGGAACAAGGGCGTAGAAGGACTCGAAGCGTTTCATCCGGGAGCACGATATTCCGAAGCATGCCGTTTTGTGGAAATTGCAAAAAAATTAGGAATGATTTGCACCGCGGGAAGTGATTTTCACGGAGAAAAAATCCGCGCAGACAGAAAAATCGGATTTTCAGCAGGAAATTACAAAATCAGCGACAATTTCTGGACGGAAGAACTGAAGCCCGCCCTGGAAAAAATCCACGGAACAGACCACAGTTTTTCCGCGTAAATTTATCGAACCGCCAGAAGCGCGCCCAGAACGATTAAATCTTTTGCAAAAGCGTAAAGCCAGCCCAAAAAACTTTCCGCGCCGTTAAAAACGCCTTTCGCGCGCAGAACATCCGCCAGAACGACGGCAAGAATCCACGCAGCCAGCGCAATGAATTTCAGCACTGAACCGAAAAATCCGAAACTGTTCCGGCTGAAAACTTTTAAAATCGTAAAAATTCCCACCAGAAGTTCCACCACGCCGAACACGATGAACAGAATTCTTCCCAAATCGCCTGAAAAAATCTGCCTTACCGCATTCGCTGCCATGTCGCCGTGACCCAGAAGCGCCCAAATTCCGCCGATGGCAAGCATCAATCCCACGGCAATCTGCAAAATTAAAAGTGCAACGCCGCCCGTTCCGTTTTCGTTTTTCATAATTCCTCCGAAAATTTTTATTTTATTTTTTTGTTTTCATTGCAACCGTAAAAAAAATCCGCAGGAAAAAATCGCCGCGAAAAAAGAAAATTTACCGAATGCATAAAGTATAACCGCGTTTTTGCAAAAAGCAATTCAAAAATGTTGCGGAAAAAATCGAATCGTGCGACAATTTCGTCATAATTCGGGGGAAAAATATGACAAAAGTATCGTCATCGCGGGAAATTACGCCGGCAAAGGAAATTCAAAAACGGGGAACGGCAGTTTTTCCGCTGCAATACAATTTTTGCAACACGGACAATCCTTTTTACGATTTATGGATTCACAGCCACGAAGAATTTGAAATCGTTTTCATTCATTCGGGAAATTACAGAATGTACATAAACGACCGCGAAGAAAATCTTGAAACCGGCGACGTCTGCGTAATTCCGGGGGGAATCGTTCATGGCGACGGCGAAGAAAAAGGTTCGGCAAAATATGAATCGGCGGTTTTTGACGTGGATCTGGTTCGGCTTCACGGATTTTCGCCCGACAATTTCATCAACGAAATTTTGCAGGGAAACGTCACGCTGAAATACCGCATTCCTTCCGCGCAGAAAGACGTTGCAAAAGTCGTTTCGATGCTTTTTGACGCGCTGAGGGAACAACGGGAAGGCTGGGATTCCGTGGCTGCCGGCGCAATTCTGATTCTGTTCGGGCTGATTAAAAAAAATCATCTGTACGAAGAAAAAAAACTTCCGCCCACGGAACAGAGAATCCGCGAAAAAAAACTGGACGTGGTTCTGGGAATAATCAAAAAAAATTACGGAAACGAAATTTCGCTGGAACAACTCGCTTCGGCTTCGGGACTTTCGCCAAAATATTTTTGCAGAATTTTTAAGGAAATCGTGGGAAAATCGCCCGTGGAATATTTAAACTGGTTCCGCATAAACAAAGCCTGCGCCATGCTCCGCGAAACCGACGAAAAACTTTCCGACATTTCCGTTGCCTGCGGATTTAAGGATTTCAGTTATTTCGTAAAAATTTTTCACCGTTGCAAGGGAACGACGCCGCTGAAATACCGCAACACGAATTTCACCAGAATAACCGACACAAACATCGATGAAACGAGCGGATTTTTTTCCGATTCCCTTGATTCGCCTGCCACCGGTGATTAAAATCAGCGTATGCTTGAAAACAAAACCGTAATTCTGGGCGTAACCGGAAGCATTGCCGCGTACAAAACTGCAACTTTAGCAAGCCTTCTGGTAAAATCCGGCGCGGACGTTCACGTTCTGATGACGAAAAATGCACTCAATTTTATCAATCCGATTACTTTTGAAACGCTGACGGGAAACAGATGCATCGCGGAAACTTTCGACAGGAATTTTGAATTTCATGTTGCCCACGTTTCCCTGGCAAAAAAAGCGGATATTTTTGTCGCTGCACCTGCTTCGGCAAATTCCATCGCCAAATTCGCCCGCGGAATCGCTGATGACATGGTTTCCACAACTTTTCTTGCCGCTTCCTGCCCCAAACTGATTGCCCCTGCCATGAACACCGCCATGTACGAAAATCCGGTTACTCAGGAAAATTTGCAGATTTGCAGACGATTCGGATGGAAAATTCTGGAACCGTCTTCAGGTCGCCTTGCCTGCGGAGATTCGGGCAAAGGAAAAATGATTGAAGCCGAAACGATTTTTCGCCACATTCTGCACGAAATTCAGCACGAAAAAGATTTGCGCGGAAAAAAAATTCTTGTTACGGCAGGTCCCACGCAGGAATCCGTCGATCCGGTTCGATTCATAACAAATCATTCGTCGGGAAAAATGGGTTTTGCGCTGGCGGAAGAAGCTGCCAAACGGGGCGCACAGGTTACGCTGATTTCGGGGCCGGTTTCGCTGGAAAATCCGCTTTTCGTTGAAACCATAAAAGTTACAACGGCGCATGAAATGTTCAGCAGGGTAACGGAAATTTTCGGCGGATTCGATGCGGTGATTAAAGCGGCGGCGGTGGCTGATTACGCTCCGGTTTCTGCAAGCGACCAGAAAATCAAAAAATCGGCGGAAAATTTTTCGCTTGAACTAAAAAAAACTGACGATATTTTAAAATTCATCGGAAAAAACAAAAAGCCGCATCAGTTTATCTGCGGATTTTCGATGGAAACGCAGTCGCTTCTGGAAAATTCGCGAAAAAAACTGGCGGAAAAAAATCTGGACATGATTGTTGCCAACGATTTGACTACTCCGGGCGCAGGTTTTTCCGCGGACACGAATGCAATCACCATAATCACTGCGGATTCGGAAATTTCGCTGCCATTGATGAGCAAATCTGACGCGGCAAATAAAATTTTGGACGGAATAAAAAATGGAATTGAAAAAAATCAAAATCACTGAAATCGGCGGATTCAGAATCGGCAACGCGCAGAATTTCGACGGAATGACGGGCGTTACTGCAATCGTTTTTGACAGACCGAATGTCTGCGGAATCGACATTTCAGGCGGCGGACCTGCTGCAAGGGAATCTTTTCTTTTTACTCCGCTGGCTTTTCCGCAATCGGTGACGGCGCTTCTTTTGTCGGGCGGTTCTGCTTACGGACTGGATGCGGCGACCGGTGCCATGAAATATCTGGAAGAACGCGGAATGGGTTATCGTCTGGGAAATCTGGTCGTGCCAATCGTTCCGCAGTCGTGCATTTTCGATCTGGGTTTTGCGTCGTCAAAAATCCGGCCTGATGCAAAAATGGGCTACGAAGCGTGCAAAAATTCCGAAAAAAACGAACCGGTTTCTGGCAACGTGGGCGCGGGAACGGGAGCAACGGTCGGCAAAGTCCGCGGAATGAAGCAATCGCAGAAAGCAGGAATCGGTTACTGTGCGGTGGATTTGTGCGGATTAAAAATGGGCGCGGTGGTGGTGGTGAATGCGCTGGGCGACATTTTCGATTACAAAACAGGCAAAAAAATCGCAGGAACCCTTGATTCGGAACGGAAAAATTTTTTAAGCGCGGAAGAAGAAATTTATTCGTCTCAGGCGGAAATTTCGGGCGGAACAAACACCACAATCGGTGCAGTGCTGACCAACGGCGAATTTTCCCAGCAGGAAATGTGCAAAATCGCAGCCATGACACGAAGCGCGCTGGGCAGAAGCATAAATCCTGTGGGAACGAACGCTGACGGCGACACGATTTACGCAATTTCCACGGGCGGCGCAAAATCCGACGTAAACACGGCAGGAACTTTAGCGTGCATGGTTCTTTCGGAAGCCATAACAGATGCAATTATTTCGGCAAAAATGGACGATGAAAAATTCCTTTCGTTCTGCAAACCGATAAAATAGGCAAAAGGCGCGGAATTTCGGGCTTTAAATACAAAATCGCACAAGGAGGAATTATGGGCGACGAAAAAATTCAGGCGGCGACGGATGTTGCAGCGGAAGTAGGCAATGAGCTTACGAATCAGGCGAAAAATTTTCTGCATCTGGACGAATTTTCCAGATATTTTACGGTAGAAAATCTGACAAAAGTAATTGCAGCGGTAATTGCACTGCTTGTAATGGTGATTGTTTACAAAATCATCAAAAAACTGGTGAACAAACACGCAGGCGGAAAATTTGAACCGCATACAGTTGCCCTGCTTAACAAGGCGATCAAATACGTTTTTTACGTTCTGATCGTGATGTACGTTCTGGGACTTCTGGGAATCAATCTGCGGGCGATTTGGGGCGCGGCGGGAGTAGCCGGAGTTGCCATCGGTTTTGCGGCGCAGACTGCCATGAGCAATCTTATCAGCGGAATTTTCGTTTTGAGCGAAAAAACCATGAAAATCGGCGATTTTATTTCGGTGGCGGGCGTAAGCGGAACCGTGGAAAGCGTCGGACTTTTAAGCGCAAAAATTAAAACGCTGGACAATCAGGTTATCCGCATCCCGAACAGTTCAGTCATCAACAACAACCTGACGAATTTCAGCGCGTATCCGATCCGGCGGTTTGTTTTTGACGTTCCCGTAAGTTACGAAACCGATCTGGCAAAGGCAATCGAAGTGATGAACAAACTTCCTTCCCGATGCCCCACGGTTCTCTCTGATCCGGCTCCGGCTGTTTTTTACGACGGATTTGAATCAGCGGTCATGATGCGGGTTGCAGTCTGGTTTAAAGGCGCGGATTTGATTCAGACCAAAAACGACGTTTATCAGGCGATCGTAAAACTTTGCGACGAAAACGGAATCACCATTCCTTACACGCGTTATAACGTTGCAATCGTCAGCGACCAGACAAAAAAATAAAAAATTTTTAAAAAAACCGGAATTTTGTGTCAGATTTTGACGATTTCGCGGAAATATAACTGGTATGAAAAACCTTTTATTTTTTCCGCGATTTTTTTTGACTGTTTTTTTTGCGCCGATTTTTTTCGCGTGCAATTTTTTCGATCAGACTGAATCCGCGGAATTTTTTCTGCCCTACGACGGCGAATGGAAAATCAGAACGAGCAGGATTCCTTCCGAAGAATTTTTTGTAAACGGAAAAATTTTTCGCGCGGAAGTGGAAAAAAATTGTGCCACGGCGATTCTGGCGTACGACGAAAATTCGGTGCATCCTTTCGGCGCAATTTATCCGTACACAGGCGACCTGGACGAATGCGGCGGATTTGCAGCGGAAGTTTTGTTTTCGCTCACCGTTTCGGCGGAAAATTCGGACGAAGAAAAATCGGAATTTCTTTCAAAATTCAACTGGGCGCGATTTCTGGACGAATGCAGAAAATTCGGCAGCGACGTCTGGAAACTGGACAAAGAAAAAATCATGCAAAAAATTTCTTCAGGTTCGTTTAAAAAAACCGATTTTAAAATGACGGAGTGAAATTTTTTTCGTGGGAGCGGAATTTATGAAAAAATCGATTTTTCTGGCTGTTTTTGTTGCGCTGTGGTCGGCGGCGTTTTTTTCCTGCACAAAAAAAGCTGAAAAAAGCAGAAATCCGCTGGAAAATTCCGATCTGCCCGTGGCGAAAGATCACGACTGGTATTATTTCGACGAAAGCGGATTTAAAAAAATCGATTTGCCGCAAAATGCACCCGAAGTTTTTCAAAAACCGTGGACTGAATCCGTGCGAATTTCCAGCGCTTCTTCCGCGGTTTCTTCTTCCGACGGCAAAAAAATTCCGTTTCAGGCGTTTGCGCTCGTAAACAAAAAAGGGCTTTTGTGTTTTTCCGACGACCAGATTCAGCTTTTTCAGGACGATTCGATTTTTTCCGCGGAAACTGCCGGCTCCCTTGTTTTCAGCGGCGGAATTCCGGTTTTTTATTTTTACCGCAGTTCGTTTTTTTCGGATTCTGACGGTTCAGCGGAAATCATTCACGATTCGCGTCCGTTTCTGGTGAAATTCAATGCAGATTCGCGGATTTTTTTTCCCCTGGTGTCGTACAAAAATTTGAATCTGGACGAAAGCGATCAAATTACCGGATTTTTCTGGAACGGCGAAACATGGGCGTGTTCAGCGAAAAAAATTCTGAACGAAGGCGTGGAATTTTCGTTTTTTTACTGGCAGCCGCTGGTCGACCTCGCGGAACTTTCTCCTGCGCTGGGACAGGAAACTTTTTTGTTCAGGCCGCTCACTGAAGAAAAATACAAGGAACTGAATTTGCCGAAACTTTTTGCCGAATCTCCGCGGGAATTGCAGACGCTTTTGTCTTCCATTCCGAAAGAATTTTCGTTTTATGTTTCATGGCGCGACCTTTCGGGAACTTCGCCGGTAAGTTACTGTCAGATTGGAAACGGAGACAATCCGCTGAGTGCGTTTGCAGGAGTTTCTTTTCCGCCGAAATACAGTTCAGCGGTTTTTTCAGACGGAACGGTTTTTATCCGGAATATTTTCGGCGATGAAAAAACAAAGGCGTTCAGGCTTCCGCTGCTTCCGAAAGGATTTTCTTACGGCGAAAGTGCCATTGCCGGCGACACGCTTTACACCGCATGGGAAGAATCGTCGTTTTTTAAAACAGGGCGGGCAGGATTCATCAGCGTGAATTTAAAGGAAGTTTTGAATCAGTAGCGCACCAGATTCGGCAAATCGGTGGAAGGAACGCTTTTTATGTACAGATATTTCAGCGGATGCAGATCCAGTCCGTTTACTTTCCAGCCGCCGATTGCATCCAGATCGATTAAATGCGCGCTCATGGGGTGCGAAACGGGAATTATTTCGCTCTGGTCGAGTAAAAGTTGTTCCGCTTTCGCCATGAGTTTGTAGCGGTCGGTTAAATTGTCCTGCCGTGACGCTTCCAGAAGATACGCATCGAATTCCGCGCTACGGAAATTTGCCACATTCAGCGACGAATTTCCGCGGAAAAGTTCCAGAAAAGCAAGGGGATCAGCAAAATCGCCAATCCATGAATAATGAAATAAATCCGCGTTCCATGACTGAATCGCCGAATTGTACCGCTGGGGAGTCGTCGTCTGAACCTGCAAATCCACGCCAAGCGCATCCCACGCCGATTGCAGCGTTTCAGCCCATTTTTTCGCGTAATCTTCGCCCGTCGTCGCAAAAATCAGTTTCAGCCGTTCGTCTTCGCTGATTCCGTATTTTTCCCGCGCTTTTTTCATCATGAAAATTGCATCGTCCTGGTCATAATCCGAAATTCCGACGATTTCAGGGTAGCCGGGCAACGGATAAATGAACGTTTCCGCCTGCACGCCGAAATTTTCGCGCAGTTTGTCGTATGGAACCGCTTCCAGAAGTGCATCGCGAAATTCTTTTTTGCTCCAGATGGATTCGCCGCTTTTAAAAAACAGATAAACCGTGCCGAATTCCGCGCCGAACTGAACTTTCGTTTTGTCGATGATTTTTTCGATTTTTGCGTTGCCCATAATCCAGTCGAATTCGCCGTTGTTGAAAGCAAATGCATTTTCCGCGTAATCGTCGCCTAAAAAAATTTTTATTCCGGGAATTTTTACGGATTTCGCGTCCCAGTACGATTCGTTTTTTTTCAGCGAAATAATTCCGTCGGAAAAATTTTCCAGAACGAATGCGCCGCTGTACACGCCCGATTTTTTCGGCACAACGCTGAATGCATGATGGCACAAAATTTTCGGCAGATGAACGATGGGTTCGTCAAGATGAACGACAAGCGTTTTTTTGTCACGCACGTCAATCCGCACGTTTTCCGCGGAAATTTTTCCCTGCCTGAAATCCGCCGCGCCGGAAATTCCGTCCAGAAGCGATGCAAAGGGTGCATCTGCCGTGGAAAGCAGCGAAATCCACGAATCTTTTACGTCCTGCGCTGAAATTTCGCTTCCGTCGCTGAATTTTGCTTCGTCCCGGATGGTGAAAGTCCAGCGTTTTTTGTCGCGGGAAACTTTGTACGCGGAACAAATCGACGGAACCGGCGACAAATCGACCGGATCGTAGGAAAAAAGCCCTTCGTACAATCCGGTGAAAAGCTGCGCTTCTGCCGTGTATGACGCCGTGTACGGATTCATGTCGTATTCGTGGAGCGGTGCGCAAATGTTTATAATCCGCTGCTGCGGCAAATCCTGGGCAAAAATCCACGCGCCCAGACAAAACAAAACGATTTTTAAACAAAAATTCTTCACAAAAAACTCCGATTATTCCACGCCAAGCTGCTTCATCTGCTCCTGATTTTTCGTGTACGCAAGATATTCCGCGCGCTGCTGATTGGCTTTTACGATTATGTTGCGGATTGTGGTGAGTTCCATGCCCATGCCCTTGATTTTCTGACGGTCGGCAGGTTTCGCGGTTTTTTTGAAAAATTCGTCCAGCGCCACAATCTGCGCAAAAAGATGATTGTTTTCCACTATTTGTTTGTTGAGATAATCCAGAATCGCCGGGTCTTTCTGCTGCTTAATTTTTGCGTATCCGCCCCCCGATGGATCTGCAAACGTAGAATAAACTTCGATTTTTTTCGCGAGATTCGACACAAATTCGTTGTAGTGAATGATTTCGCGTTTTTTTGTGTCCGTCCGCTTGTCCGTAATCAGAACTTCGTAGTCCACCGGCGGATCTTTCAGCCCGAAAACGCTGCGGAAAAGTCCCACAAGTTTGTCGCGGAAAGTATTTCGCTCGCTTTCCAGAATTTCGTGATTCGCGCAGATTTTTTGCAGAACCACGTTGTACTGATCGTTCGTGGAGCCGACCAGTCGCACGGCATCCATTAAAATTTCGTGAACGTTTACTTTTGGTTCGGCGGATTTTTCTTCCTTTGCCTCGCGGATTTTTAAGCGGTCGTAAAGATTCTGCCGGATTGTGTCGCGTTCAGGAGAAAATTCTTCGCCCACCAGTTCGCCCACGAATTCGTTGATGAATTTTCTGCCTTTCATGCACGACGGAAAAAGCCGCTTGATTTCGGTCATCATGGCGCCGGGAGAAGAATATGCGCGGTCTTTGTCGAACTGTGCGCCTTCAAAAATCGTCCGGCGGATTTCAACTTTGTATCGTTCACGCTGAAAATCGAAAAGTTTATGAAGCGCGTCGTTAATCTGCTCAATGGAAGAAGAAGTTTTTATGAGGCAGTCTTTCAGCAGTCCGATGGAAACCTGTTGCGCAGTTTTTCGGTATTCGTTCACGGCAAAAGCCATTCCGCGGGTATTCGGTTTGGAAGAATTCTGCGACAAATTCGACCAGATGAAAGTTTTGTTCAACTCGAAAAGTTTCCGGATGGTTTCGATTGAAAGGGATTCCACGGAAAACCGGATATAATTACAAACGTAATCAATCATCGTTTCGTACGCACTCAGCCGCATTCCCAAAACCGAAGCGCGTTTGTTGTCTTCAAAAGGCGTGGATTCGGGCAAAATGATTTCTTTCACTTTGTCTTCGTTTTTGTAAGGATCGGGCGTAACCAGACCACGGCGCGAAAGATTGTCGAAAAGAATTTTTATACAAGAAAGATGCAATCGATAATTTTCATGAACTTTCGGCAGTTCCACCGTGTCGTACCAGATTTCACGTTCAGCGGCCGCCGCTATGATTTTTTCATTGAACTCGTCTGCCATAACTGCATTATCCTACATTTAGCCGTCTTCCGCAATGTAAAAAAATTCGAGTAGAACGCCGTCTAAATTAAATTTTATTTTCGCGGAAAAAATTCCACGCTTTTTTTGTTTATCGGTCATTTTAAATTTTTTTTTAGCGGCAAAAAAATCGGCTACCGGGAAAATCGCGTTGATTCGACTTTTTGATGCTGTTCGTCGAGAATTTCCATTATGCGGTCAATCATTTTTTGCTTCGGATCGGCTTCGTCGGGCGGAAGGGAAGCAAGATATTCGCTGCGGAATTTTTTGCAGTCCGTTACTTTTCCCGCCGTCAAAATCAGTTTGTCCCTGCAAATAAAATCGCTGAGCATATCCTCTTTGCCTTCCTGAATTTCCAGAAGCGAACCGTTCACGCTCACCAGAATCACCACATCGAAAAGCCGCAAATAACTGTCGATTTCTTTCAGTCCGCGCTTTGTTTCAGGATGACCGGGCCGATAACGCGTTCCCGACGGAAAAACCAGAATCGCTTCGCCGCGTTTTTTGCAATCGTCCATGGCACGCATGGCTGCAAGATTTATTTTTCGCGCTTTTTGTTCTTCTTCTTTTGCCTGGGCTTCGGTCTGGGCATTTTTTTCGTTTTTGGTCAGACTTCGCGTCGGATAAATTACAACCCGCGTAAAACTTTCGGCAAATGCACGCACAATCGGATTGTCTTCGTTGAGTTTCATTCCGGCAATGGCAACAATCCGCCTGGACAAATCAGCCAGATCAGCATTTCCGCTGTGTTCGAGCATATAAAGAAGCGAGGGCAAATCGGTGTTGGAATAATGCTCCATGAGAATCAGGCCGCTTTTTCCGCTTTTGATGCAGTTGTAAAATTCCAGAAAATTTTCTACGCCGCCCAGATGACTTTCGTCCAGAAGATTGTCCCGAACCAGAACGTCCATGAATTTCCGGTTTTTTTCGTTCGCCTGCTGATAAACGTTGGTACTGTCGATTTTTGCCGCCGCCACAGAATTCGTTTCCAACGATTTGAACAAATCTGCATAAGCTTCGCGGATAGTTTTTTTTGCCATGATGAACCCCGTAAAAATGAAGTGGAAAAATGCTGCAAATTACGCCCATATTAAATGCAATCAAAAATGATGTCAACAAAA
>CAZACA010000012.1:9501-21000 GCA_964483515.1 uncultured Treponema sp. | reverse complement strand
ACTGATTTTTTTTCTTTGCGCCTTTGTGATATACTTCTGCCATGAAACACAATATGCAAATCCTGAAGGAGCTGGCTGAAAAAAACGGGCCGCTCTGTGTTGGTCTGGACACCGATCCGTCCTACCTCCCCGAATATCTGACGAAAAACGGAAAATCCGAAGCCGTTCTGGAATACAACCGCCGGCTGATTCAGCGAATTTCCGCGGAAAAAAGTGCGTGCTGCTTTAAAGTGCAGGTCGCCTACTACGAAGCCATGGGACTCGACGGAATGAAAGTTTACGCCGAAACGATTCGTGCCGTGCGGAATTCGGGGCTTTCGTGCATTTCCGACGTAAAACGCGGAGACATCGCTGCAACCGCTTCGGCATACGCAAGGGCGCATTTTTCAGGTGATTTTGAAAGCGACATAATTACCATAAATCCGTATATGGGATTTGATACGCTGAAACCTTTTCTGGAATTCTGCACTTCCGCGGGAAAAGGCGTTTTTGTCCTTCTGCGTACGAGCAATCCGGGCATGACCGACATTGAGCAGCAGGAACTGAAAAACGGCGGACGGGTTCTGGATCGTGTCGGCGACGAACTGGAAAAAATCGCGGACGAAATGGAAAAAAATCTGCCGGGCAACGGATGCAGTCCTGTGGGTGCAGTTGTGGGCTGTACTCAGGAAAGCGACGCGAAAATTCTGCGGCAGTCACACAAAAAAATCTTCTTTCTGATTCCGGGCTACGGCGCGCAGGGAGGAGACGCGAAAATCTGCTCCACGCTTTTAAAGGAATGCGGCGGAACGGTAAATTCTTCCCGCGGAATTCTCTGCGCATGGAAAAAAGACGAATCATGCATGGAAAAACATAAAAAAAATGCGCTTACCATGGACGATTTGGTTGAAGCAGCAGCAAAAGCGGCTATGGCATCAAAAAACGATTTGCTTTCCGTGCAAAACTAACGGTCGTTAAAAGCAAAATTTGATTTTCCACGGAAATTCGATTACTTTTTTTTCAGGAGGAATTTATGGACAAACCCGAAATCGACGGAAACGGAATGCCGCTGCTTTTTTCAGGAAATGCGGAAGTTACGGACTGTACCCGAATTCAGGGACAGACGAACGTTTTTTTACTGGAAGCGGAAATTCATCTGGAGCGCGAAAGTCAAATTTCCCCCGAACCCGGACAGTTTTACCTTGTAAAAAAAAGCGGCAGCGGGGTACAGTTCGGGCGGCCCATCAGCGTATACCATGCCGAACGCACGGAAGCCAAAAAATTAAGGGTACAGTTTCTGATTCTGGAAAAAGGAAAGGGTACAAAAGAAATCTGTCACCTTTCTAAAGGCGATTTCGTTCATCTGTCCGGCCCCATGGGAAACACTTTTGAAGTACCGTCCGGCAACCGCGAAAAAATTTGCATTTGCGGCGGAGGAATCGGAATTGCACCCGTGGCAAATTTTGCGTCATCACTTCCGGAAAATTCCTACGATTTTTACGCGAGTTTTAAAAGCGGTTCTTACGGAATCGAAAAAATCCGCGCGAAAAACCTTTTCATTACGACTGACGACGGTTCGGCAGGCACAAAAGGAATGCTGAGCGAAATTTTCACCGCTGAATCCGTCCGAGAGAAAGGGTACAGTTTAATCTACGCCTGCGGTCCCTCACCCATGCTCGCCTACGTTCAGAAAGTTGCCCGCGAATCCGGCGTAAAATGCTTTTTAAGCGTGGAAAAGAAAATGCTCTGCGGCGAAGGAGCGTGTCTCGGCTGTTCCATAAAAACCAGGGTCGGAAACAGACGCGTTTGCAAGGACGGACCTGTTTTTGACGGGGAAATTCTTGAATTTACGGGTACAGATTGCAAAAAAAACATACCACTTCCGCAGAACGAAGAGCCGGATTTGTCCGTGGAAATCTGCGGCATAAAATTCAAAAATCCCGTAATTGCAGCGAGCGGAACTTTCGGATTCGGACAGAATTACCGCGGATTTTTTGACGTGGCAGAACTGGGCGGAATCTGTTCAAAAGGACTCACGCTGGAAGCAAAAAGCGGCAACGGCGGCGAACGGATTCACGAAATTTCTTCAGGCGACATAAATTCCATCGGGCTTGAAAACCCCGGCGTAAAATCTTTCATTCAGAACGAACTGCCTGAAATGCTGAAATTGGGTACAGTTTCCATTGCGAATCTTGCCGGCGAAAGTCTGGACTCTTACGTGGATGGGGCCAGATTGCTGAACGAAACGAAAATT
Organism: uncultured Treponema sp.; assembly: GCA_964483515.1. Classification (GTDB taxonomy): domain Bacteria; phylum Spirochaetota; class Spirochaetia; order Treponematales; family Treponemataceae; genus Treponema_D. The sequence continues at coordinate 18,767 of CAZACA010000012.1, read as the reverse complement.
CCTGCCATCGAACTGAACATCAGCTGCCCGAACGTAAAAAACGGCGGAATGTCCTGGGGAATCAGCGCGGAATCGGCGTACCAGTGCGTTTCGGCGGTAAAAAAAGTCACGCAAAAACCCCTCATCGTCAAACTGTCCCCCAACGCACCCGATTTAGTTTCCGTGGCAAAGGCGTGCATCGAAGCAGAAGCAGACGCAATCAGCTTAATCAACACGATTCAGGCGGTGGCAATCGACATTGAAAAATGCAGGCCGGTTTTTGACAACGTAAAGGCGGGAATGTGCGGACCGGCAGTAAAACCGATTGCGCTCCGGATGGTTTACGACGTAGTTTCTGCCGTGAACGGACTGCCTGAAGAAAAACGTGTGCCGGTCATCGGTCTGGGCGGAATTTCAGACTGGCGCGATGCAGTGGAATTCATCATGGCGGGGGCAAGCGCAATTCAGGTGGGAACTGCAACTTTTTCAAATCCGCTGGCAATGACAGAAATTATCCGCGGACTGAAAGAATTCATGAAAAGCCACGGATACAAAAAAATCGATGATTTCCGCGGAATTGCACAGGTTTCAAACTGATTTTTTTACGAACGGTTGTTTGTTTTTCCGCTGAATTTCGGTTTGATTAACAATCGTTCGTCATTCTTTCCATTTTTCGTCTTCGTCCCGTTCCAGCGCGGATTCAGGCAGAACCGTCTTTCGTTCATCAGAATTTTCTTTCTGCACGGATTTTTTTTCTCCGCCGAACCGTTCATCGAATCTGTATTTTTTTACGACTTTCGTAGTGATTTTTGAAAAAAGAAAAAAACTCAGCACCAGACCGACCGTAAAGCATCCGAAAATCGCCGTGGCATAAGCGTCCTGTGACGGATGAAAAACGAACCGCATGAAAAGCAGAACCACCGCGCAGATTACGCCGATAACGACGCCGGTAAAAAGCACGTTTAAAATGCTCGAAATCACAAGGTAAAGCAGCGCGAAAACTTTTTTATTCATTTTTTTTCCTCCGCGGATTTTTTTGCATCGTTCATCATCTGAATCACGAAAGTCGCCGCAAAAATTATTCCGCACACGACTACCGAACAGTCGGCAAGATTAAAAGTAGGCCATCGTTCCATGCCGAAAATTCCGAAAAAATAACAGTCGATGAAATCCACGACGCCGTCAGGACGAAAAAATCTGTCGATTAAATTTCCGATTCCGCCGCCCAGAATTCCGCAGATTGCCCACCGCTGAAGTGCAGAAAATTCGTCGTTGCGGAAATAAATCACGTAAACCGCCGCCACCACCAGAAGCGGCATGAGTGCAAAAAGAATTCCGCGTGCATTTTGCGGAAGGGACGAACCCATACTGAACGCAATGGCATTGTTCCGCACGTGAATCAGCCGGAGATATTTTCCGAAAATTTCAATTACGCAGTCGTCGGAAAAAAAATTCAGCCGCGGAATGAATTTTACTACAAGGGATTTTGAAATCTGGTCCAGCAGAACCACCAGAACCGAAAGCGAAATGGGCAGAATCTTGCGTTTGAGTTGTGTCATGGGCGCGATTATACATTTTGCAGACAAAAAATTCAAATTTTCCGCCTTGAAAACAAACCGTGCTTTTCATAAAATGCCGCCATGAAATGGTTGATTGCTTCCGACATTCACGGCTCTTTTTTCTGGTGCAGGAAACTTCTGGAAAAATTCCGCGCAGAAAATTGCAGCCGGATTCTGCTTCTGGGCGACATTCTCTATCACGGTCCGCGGAATAATCTGCCCGACGGATACGACCCGAAAAAAGTCGCTGAAATTCTGAACGAAATCGCGGAAAAAATCGTGTGCGTGCGAGGAAACTGCGACAGCGAAGTTGATTCCATGGTGCTGAATTTTGAAACCGGTGCGGATTACACCGTGCTTGATTCAGGGAAAAATTTGATTTTTGCAACTCACGGTCACATTTTCAACGAAAAAAATCCGCCGAAATTTGCAGAAAATTCCGTGCTTCTATGCGGACATTTTCACGTTCCTGCGGTTCACCGTAACGAAAAATTTGTGTACCTGAACGCCGGCTCGGTTTCCATTCCGAAGGAAAATTCGTTTCACAGTTACGTGATTTTTGACGGCGAAAATTTCGTGTGGAAAGATTTAAATTCCGCGGAAGAAAAATTGCGCTTCAGTCTGTCTGACTTCTGATGAATTCCGTTACCACCGTGCCCAGATGGTTCGACATGTATCCGCTCCGGTCAGGTTTTACGCCCAGAAAAATTCCCAGCGCCGGATTTGAATTTTCCACCGGACCGAATCCTTTTGTGGTGTAGTCGTCGATGTAACTCAGGTCGAAACATCCGCGGATTTTGCCCAGACATTTCGCCATGACTGCGCTCATTTCGCTGCCTGCGTCTCCGTCCGAAACTAAAAAAACCGAATCGTCTGCCGTGGGCGCACAGATTGAAATCAGCGAAAAAAATTCCGTCTCAAGGGAAACATCCTTTTCTTCCGCGCCCTGAAGTTTTGCTTTCGTGGCAAAAAAATTTTTGAAAATCCTGAAGCCTTTAAATCCGCGGTGATTCTGCACGGGGTTTTCAAAAAAATCGCCTGCATAAACTGAAAATCCGTTTCGCGCAAGACGCTGAAAAAATCCCGTGTAAACTTCCATGTCCACTGCTGACGGCGGCACAAAAAGAACTATCGTTCGTGCGTTTTTTGATTCTGCAATCGGCTCGAAATTCATTATCTTGAAATCGGTCAGTACGAAGGGGCTTTCGATTTTTGAAAATCCTGATTTTAAACTGCCTGAATAACTTTCGTTCGTTTGTTTTATCGGAAATTTAGTTCTGGAAAAATCCATGGGGCGAAAATAAATCACCGCAGCAAAAAGAATTACGGAAAGAATGGCGTTAAACGTACAGATGAGTTTCAGCCGGATTTCATAACTGTCGATTATTACGTCGGAAAGCATACGAAGAAACGAACGGACGTTCCAGATTGATGACAAAAACGACAGAATCAGAATCAAGAAAATTTCGATGTCCAGGGAAAAAACGAAAACGTCCACTACGGAAATCAGCAGGCTAACGAACGGAAGTACGGAAAGCGAATCACGTCCGGATTTCCGCGTAATGAGAAAGCGCGAATTTCCTGCGAAAAGCAAAAAAAGCACAAGAAGATTTGCCAGAGTTCTGTTCGTCATAACGCCCCCGTTTTTTCAGGAAAATTTCTGCGGACAAATTTTCCGGCAGGTTTCGTCCACAACGGATTTAAATTCTGCAAGGGATTTTTCAATGCCGAATTTCGACGCGTGATGCAAAATTTCACTTCGTTTAAATGCGCCGTTTTTTTCCATGGATTCAAATTTTTCAATCGCCTGAACTACGCTGTCCGTTTCCTGTTTTTCAAAAAGCACGCCGGTTTTTCCGTCAGCCACGGTTTCCAGGGAGCCGCCTTTTTTGAACGCAATCACAGGTCTGCCGCACGACTGCGCTTCGAGGGGAGTAAGCCCCATGTCTTCTTCCGCGCAGAAAATCAGTGCACGGCAACGCTGAAGGTAATGACGGACTTTTTCGTCGGGAAGCCTGCCTTCAAACGAAATGTTTTTGTCGCCCGCAGAAAGTTTTTTCAGACGGTTCAGTTCGCTTCCGCTGCCGATGACCACCAGTCGCCGTCCCAGTTTCATGCACGCACTCACCGCCAGATCCACGCGCTTATACGGAACCAGCCGCGAAAACGCCACGTAAAAATCTTCTACGGACGCATTTTCATCGGGGAAAAACCGCTCCGAATTCACGGGACAATAAACGACTTTTGCTTCACGATTCCAGAATTTTTTTATGCGCCGCGAAATGTACGCCGAATTTGCTACGATGGCATCGATTCTCTGGCTCGAAACGAAATCCCACAAACGGAGCTGCGGAATCCACCGGTTCATGAAAAATTTCGTCAGAATTCCGCTTCGTTTTTTGTAATCGAAAAATAAATCCCAGGCGTATCTCATGGGCGAATGAACGAATGCAACGTGAGGAACTGAAGGCGAAGTAATCACTCCTTTTGCGCAGCAGGACGACGACGAAATCACCAGATCGAATTCAGAAAAATCGAATGATTCAAACGCAGCCGGCATAAATTTTAAAAGTTTCGTGTAGATTTTTGTGGCGAAAGGAATTTTCTGAATGTACGAAACGTGTATTTTATTTTTTGAAAATCGCGTGCCCATTTTTTTCCGGTCGTACACAAGGGTAAAAATTTCGGCCTGAGGATAAAGACGCAAAAGATATTCCACCCAGGTTTCCGCGCCGCCGTAATTTACAAGCCAATCGTGAACAATCGCAACTTTCATTTTCTGCCCCGAAAAAAGTTTTTCCGAAGTTTAATGAAAAAAAACATTGTTTTCAATGCGGATTTTTTTGAAGGAATTCAGTCCACGCCTGCATTAAAATTCCGAACGCAACGCCTACGTTCAGCGACGCTTTCAGTCCGGTCATGGGAATTGTAACGATTCCGCAGGTTGCACGATTCAGCGCCTGAGGACTCGCACCCAGTTCTTCCGAGCCGACGATGACGATTCCTTCCCGCGGAAATTTAAATTCGTTCAAGGGAATTCCGCCCGTTTCCAGAACAAAAACATTTTTTTCCCGCGGAATTTCATCCAGCGAAATCCGGCTGTAGCCCAGCGTTTCGATGCATCCCATGGCGCTTCGTCTTGCTTTCGGCTGTTCGGGACTCGTGCAATCCGGCGAAATGAAAACTCCCTCGCATCCCATGGCTTCAGCAGTACGAAAAATCGAACCCACGTTAAAGGGCGAACGGATGTCTTCTGCATAAACAAAAATTCCGCTGAAAAACTGACGCCTTTCTACGGAAATTTTTTCTTCCGCGTGAGGTGCCACAATCAGATCCCATTCAGCAGGAAAAGTTCCGATTGCAGAAAGCAGAAAATTCCGCGCAAGATTGCAGACGCGCCGTTCGTCAAAATTTTCCTGTCCGCAAAGTTTTTTTAGTTCCGCCGACCGGCTTTCAGGAATTTTCGGATCAAGGACAACGATTTCCACCATCCGCCGGATGTATTCCCTCCGCGTCATTCCCGGAAAATCGTACTGCATTCCTTTTTCAGCCACGCCCAGAATGTCGCGTTCCAGTTCGCCGAAAGTAAGCGCAAGTTTCCGCCGTTTCTGACCTGGTTCCAGCTGAAAAATTTTTCCGGGATTTATCACGATCAGTACGCCTTTTTTACGATTTCAAACAAATCGTCGGTAGTCATGCTGCGCTGAAGTGAATTGATGAAATCCAGATCGCCCGCATCTTCTACGGCAAGGGAAAGCTGTTCGATGGAAAGCGAAAGGTCTTTCAGCCGCGACGGAATATTTGCCTTTGCAATTTTCTGCCTGACGTAATTTGCCAGCGCCTGACAGTTTTCCGCGGGAGAATTTTCCTCTTTGTAAACGTCAAGAATTTTCGCCAGAATCGAAAGCCTGTCCGCCTTAAAATTTGCAGCGTCTTCGATTATGTACGGAAGCAGAATCGATGAAACGATTGAACGGAAAATTTTGTAGCGCGAATTTATCACCACCGAAAGAAGATGGCACGCACCGAAAGAACTTGACGAAGCACCGAGGGACGCCATGCATCCGCCCTGAGTCACCAGAACTTCCTGGGGAACGGTCGTGTACGTAGCAGAATTTCCGTCCATGGCACATTTTAAAAGATGCACCGATTTTTCCACGATCATGTCGCTGAAAAAATTCGATTTTGAACTGATGTAGCCTTCCACCGCAAATGAAAGCGATTCCAGAATCATGCACGCAATCTGCTTTTCCGTGAGCGCATTCTGAAGCTGCGGATCCCACAAAATCAGCCTGCACAATCCGTTCTGCGATTTAATCAGTTTTGCCTTGGACGAACGCGAATCCGAAAGAATCACGCGGTCAGTAAAAATTATGCTGTCGCGGCTTGTAGTCGGAACGCAGACTAACGGAAGCATTTTCTGCGGAGGATTCAAACTTCCGTCGATGTAATCGTAAACCGTTTTGTCGCCGTAAAAAATCGCACAGGCAGCCTTTGCCAGGGACAGAATTTTTCCGCCGCCCACAGCAATAATTCCGTGCACCTTGCTTCCCCGCGCCAGATTCAGAATGGACGAAAGAGTTTCCGTGTCTGCAACTCCGCTGATTTCGTCGAATACAAAACTGTCGATGTTCCGTTCCGCGAGCGCATCAGTTACTTTTTTCGTTACGCCGGATTCCTTTAAAATCGGGTCGGCAACAACGAGGTATTTTTCGCCCCATTCGCCCACGTACTGACCAAGACGATTTACGGTGTACGAGCCCAAAACGATGTTGGGTGAAATTTTAAAAATAAAATCTGCCATAAAAAACTCCCGATGAAATTTTCGTCGAAATGCGCGATTGATTCGATGATTTTTTCAGAAAAAAAAAGAGCGGAAAAAACTCCGCCCTAATTTATCCCCTACAAGTTTACAGTCTAAAAACCGTATGCACTGAGAATCCTGTCCGCAGTTGCCGCAATCGTCGCTTCGTTGAGGTAATTGGGGTCCTGGATTTTCAGTTTGATTTGCTCCACCACATCTGATCGAACATCCGGTGTCTCCGCGGAAACTTCTTTAAGGAACATGGCTTCAGCCATCGCCTTTGCTTCATCGGAAACACTGATTTCATCTGCCGTGTACTGCGAATTTGAAACGCTGTTTGAACGCTTCGTATTCTGCAGTGCGTTTAGGGCATTAGTCCCTGAAATCTTGTCTATCATCATATCGTGCCTCGCTTAGATTGTCGGAAGATTCCGCCGAAAACTTTACGTTTTTATTTCCGGAAATGAAAACGGCAAATTCTCCCTGAATTTTTTGTCTCGAACCATAATCAGCAAGCAGTTCCGCCGCCGAACCTTCAGTTATTTCCTCGTGCAGTTTCGTCAATTCCCTGCCGACAACCACACGACGACTTCCATCAATTTCCGCAATGTCGCTCAAAAGTTTTACGATCCGATACGGACTTTCATACAGAACCGCCGCATCTCCCGAATCCATAAGTTCCTTTACCCGCGATTTTCTTCTGCCGGGCTTAGGCGAAAGGAATCCTTCAAAAACGATGGTTTTTCCGCCTGAACCCGCCACACTTATCAGCGCAGCAAACGCACTCGCTCCAGGAACCGGAACGATTTTATGTCCGGCTTTTCGCGCCGCATCGACTAAAACCGCACCCGGATCACTTACGCCGGGAGTTCCTGCATCGCTTGCATAAGCAACGTTTTTTCCTTCGTTCAGCAACGCCACGATTTTTTCCGCCGCGAATTTTTCGTTCCGCGCCCTGCAACTTACCAGCGTCTTCTTTATTTCAAGATGATTCAGCAGTTGCAAAGTACGCCGCGTATCTTCCGCCGCAACCACATCGGAATTCCTGAACGTTTCCACCGCACGAAGCGTAATGTCGCCCAAATTTCCGATCGGCGTCGCAACAATATACAATTCAGCCACTTCGCCGTCAGTATACATTCGGCTGATTTTTTTTTCAACATTTTGCCCTCGAAATTTCAGCGCACGCTTAAGGCGAAAAAAAAAATTCCGATAATGAAAAAGGAAATTCATTTTTATTTGCACAAGAAGGTAAAAAAAATAATGAACAAAAAAGAAAGAATTGCTGCCATGATTACGGGAGGAATTTTGTTCCTGGTGGCGGCTTTGTTTTCCATTGGAATTTTTCTGGGGATTCTGGATTTCGGTTTTTCCCCGAACAAAAATTTTCTCGTCCGGCTGGGCGAAATTCTCAATTCAGTTTACGGATACTGCGCGATTTTAATTCCGGTGTTTTTTTTCGTTGCCGGTGCTTTCTGTCTCAGCGCAAAATGGTCTACGCAGCGAGCGTTCATTCTTCTGGTGAGCATCGTGCCGTTTTTTACCCTGGTTCTGGCTGAACGTTCCTGCGAATCGATTCACTCACAGGATTCGAGTCCGGTTGCCGTCATAAAAATCGTTACGCTTCTGGTCATTGCCTTTCTTCTGGTTGCGCTGGAATATCTCCTTGCCGTCAATGCCGCTTCCCGTGTGGAAAAAAAGATTACGCTTCAGGAAATCAGGGCGAATTCCGAGCGGATTCGTAAAATCATTTCGTCGAAAATTCAGCTGCTGAAAAAAAATGCAAAAGTCGCCGAAGAAAAAATTCAGCCGGACGATGACGGAATTATTCCCGAAGAAAATTCTGAAATTCCGCCGGACGAAGAAAAAAATCCGCAAAAAAATTCTGCACGAATTTCCGCGGAAAAAATCGATGACGACCTGGAATTCGATGCGCCGCCAAAAAAAGTTCAGGGCGTGTGGTCAATCGATTCGGAAGGCAACATAAAGGGAAAAACTTCCGACCAGACGATTATTGCGTTTCCGCAGGAAGACGATTACGACGACGACGAAATTGAACTGGCGGAAGAAATTGACGAGCCGGAAGACCTTCTGAATTTAAGCGAAGAAGAAGACATCGAAGAAGACATCATCGACCAGTTTGAAAAAAATTCCCAGGACTTTACGGAAGAATTGCAGGAAGCCGAAGAAAAAAAATCCGCGGAAGAAATTCAGCAGGACGATGCAGAAAATTTTGCGGAAGAAAAAATCGCACACGACGAAACCGAAATCAGCGGAAAGGAAAATGCTGAAAATTCTGCGCACGAAAATTCCGCGGAAAAAATTCCGGACGAAACTGAAGAAATTGACGACGATTTTTTTGATGACGAACCGGAAGCGGACGAAACTGAAAACGACGACGACGAAATTTATTTTGAAGAAGAACCGGCGGAAGAAAATGAAATCGCGGAGGCTGAAAAAAAAAATCCGTTTGACGAAGACGACATGAACGGCGAAATTTCCGCGGAAAAAAAAATTGATCCGGACGAAAACGAAATCGACAACGACAGGGAAATTCTGGACGATTTTGCAGAAGACGAATTTCCTGAAGAAAAATTTACGCTTGACGCGCCAAAAAATCGGTCGGCGAATTTTTCAAAGGATTCGGATCTGGAAAGCGTTTTTTCGCGGATGGAAGCGGACGCAAAATTTCAGGTAGAAAATTCCGCACGAAATTTCAGCGAAATAAATTCAGAAAATTTCCGCGGGCAAAATTCGCAAAATTTCGGCGGACAAAATTCGCAAAATTTCAGCGAAACAAATTTGCAAAAATTCAGCGGGAAAAATTCGGCAAATTTCGATGCAGAAAATTCAGAAAATTTCGGCGGAAAAAATTCGGCAAATTTCGATGAAAAAAATTCGGCGGAAAATCGTCATCGGATGGG
>CAZACA010000012.1:6913-9401 GCA_964483515.1 uncultured Treponema sp. | reverse complement strand
AAAATTCGGCAAATTTCGATGAAAAAAATTCGGCGGAAAATCGTCATCGGATGGGACCGTACAGAATTTCGCCTGAACTGCTTACGGCTTACGACGAAAACAAATACTGGGTCATCGACGGCGAAACGGAATCGGCGGCAAAAAGTTTGAAGGAAACGCTGGGCGAATTTAAAATCGACGCGGAAGTTACGGGAATTCGGAAAGGACCGGTGGTAACCATGTTTGAAATTCTTCCGGCTCCGGGCGTAAAACTCAGCAGGATTGCAGCGCTTTCGGACAACATTGCGCTCCGTCTGGCGGCGTCTTCCGTGCGAATCGTGGCTCCCATTCCAGGAAAACGTGCGGTGGGAATCGAAGTGCCGAATTCGGACAGGGCGATTGTTTCGTTCCGCGAGTGCATTGAACAGCAGCGTCCCGAATGGAAAAAAATGGCGGTTCCGGTCGTTCTGGGAAAAGACATTCAGGGCGAAAATCAGATTATCGATCTGGTGAAAACTCCCCATCTGCTGATTGCAGGTTCAACGGGCGCGGGAAAATCGGTCTGCGTCAACAGCATGATTTTAAGCATCCTGTACAAAAAAAATCCGCAGGAAGTAAAAATGATTCTGATTGACCCGAAAATCGTGGAACTGAAACTTTACAACGGAATTCCGCATCTTCTTACGCCGGTCATCACTGAACCGAAACGTGCCATGCAGGCGCTTCAGTACTGTCTTTGCGAAATGGAGCGGCGTTACGCGGTTCTGGACGGAATGGGCTGCCGGGACATTTCAAGTTACAACAAAAAAATCGTCGATCAGAAAATCGCCACGGAAAAACTTCCGTACATGATCGTAATCATCGATGAATTCGCGGATTTAATGGCGACCACGGGAAAGGAACTGGAAGGCGTTGTTGCCCGTCTTGCAGCAATGAGCCGTGCGGTGGGAATTCATCTGGTTCTGGCGACGCAGCGTCCTTCGGTTGACGTAATTACCGGACTGATTAAAGCGAACATCCCCAGCCGGATTGCGTTCATGGTGGCAGCAAAAACCGACAGCCGGATTATCATCGATCAGACTGGCGCGGAAAAGCTTCTGGGCAAAGGCGACATGCTTTATGCAAGTGCAACCGATCCTTTTCCCGTGCGGATTCAGGGCGCATTCGTCAGCGATCAGGAAGTGGAAAATGTCGTAAGCGCAGTAAAGGAATGGGGCGAACCGGAATACATCGACGACGAAATTTTTGTGGACGACGATGAAGACGAAAATCAGATTCCGGTTTTTGGCGAAGGTTCAGAAGATCCGCTTTACGAAAAGGCGCTGGACATCGTAATTCAGGCAGGAAAAGCAAGCGCAAGTTACATTCAGCGGCGGTTAAGCATCGGCTACAATCGTGCGGCAAGACTTGTGGAAGAAATGGAAGAGCGCGGAATCGTGGGTCCGGCGAACGGTTCAAAACCGCGTGAAATAATCCACATGCCGTAAAAAAAATTCAGTTTGCGTTGCGAACTTTTTCATATTTTTTCAGGAGTTCATTTTGAAAAAAAATTTTTTAATTCTTGCGGCGGCATTTCTGGGAATTGCTTCCGTTTCAGCACAAAAAAAATTCGGCGAAACATGGAGTTATTATCTTGCGGGCTACGAAAACGAATTCATTCAGACGGCCCCCATAACCGATTTATGTTACTTCAGCGCGGATGTTGATGAGTACGGCGAAATAAAATCCATTCCCGACAGGAACAGAATTCCGTCATCGTACAACGGACGCGTTCATCTGGTTTCCACCTGCGAAAGCCGCTCGCTGAGTCATTTCATTCTCGATCCGAAATACGGCGTTACAAAAAAAATCGTCCGCACGCTTTCAGACGCCACAAAAGATTTCGACGGACTGCAAATCGACTACGAACTCGTTCCTTCCCGTGACGACAAAAATTTCCGCGATTTTTTAAAGGCACTGAAAAAAAACATCGGAAAGGACAAAATGCTTTCGGTCTGCGTTCATGCGCGGATGGCAGATAAGGAAAACGATCCGGAAGATTACGCGGAACTTGCAAAAATCGCCGACAGAATTTTCATCATGGCTTACGATCAGCACTGGTCAACGAGCAAACCGGGTCCCGTTGCAGGAATGGACTGGAGCCGCAGAATCGTGGACTACGCGCAGAAAAAAATTCCGCAGGAAAAACTGATTGTGGGACTTCCGCTTTACGGACGAAGCTGGGTCAGCCCGAATTACGCCCACGCATGGTACAACAGCGGAATCAACCGGATTCTGAAGGAAAACGGTTCGCCCAAAATTCAGCGCCGCGAAGGAATTCCGCATTTTGAATTCAAGATGAACGTAACGGTAACCGGCTGGTTCGACGACAGGGAATCCCTTCAGGAACGATGCGAAATGCTTCTGGACAAAAACGTAAAAAACGTAGGCTTCTGGCGAATGGGACAGGAAGACGCCGATTTCTGGCCGGTTCTGGAATCCATGCTGTAACCGTTCCCGCCGAATTTCC
>CAZACA010000012.1:0-6813 GCA_964483515.1 uncultured Treponema sp. | reverse complement strand
AAAAAACGGGCGGAAAAAATCCGTCCGTAGCAGAATCAGTAGCCGTCGCTCATGCTTCGGTTTATGTCGCGCTGGCAAAGTTCCTGGTAAACAAGGCTGCGCTTTTTCAGGTCGTCCTTGAGTTTCTGCGGGAAAGGCAGGTATCGCCAGAAAATTCCGCGCACTTCCTTGTCGAGTTTCTGCGTTCCCATGGATTCTTTCGTCATCCACAGAATGTAGTCTTCCACGAAAAACTGCTTTATGTCGCCTTTCATTTTGTGTTCTTCCAGATACTGATAATAATGCCCAGTAAGTCCTTCGCTCATCCAGTCGAACGAAGCCTTTTCTTTTGCAACCTGCCACCGCAAATCGGCAACGGCTGTAAGGCACGCAGTCCGCAAATCACGGGGATACATCGGAATGGCGATTCTTCCGCGGCTGGAAAGTCGGTTGTAACGGTCGAACGGTTCCCAGCAGAAACCGACGTCGCCATAAGTGGGCACAAGCAGAACATACGGAACGATTCTGTGCGGCGTGTTTTTATGAATGCGGCAGAAACATTGCGGGTCGATTGATTCAATCCATGCAAGTTCGCGGATTACATTTTCCCGGAATCCTGTTCCGCGGTCGATGCAGTGAAAAAATTCCCGCGTAAAAACCGGAAACTGATTTCCCTGTCGTCCGCAGGTCATTTTTGCCATCTGCCGGATCGTGTTCATTTCGCCCAGAATTTCTTCGCGGCCGACGTTCACTTCTTCAGTAAATTCCGCCGATTTGTCCGCAAGAATCTGTTCGGTTTCCTTTGCCTCTTTAAAATCCTCCATGTATTTGGTGAGTTCCTTGTCGATTTTCTGAAGCTGACGGAAATCGTTGATTACATCCGCGAAAAGTTTGCGCTGAATTTCCGTGTAGGGCGCCTGATGCGGTTCCAGCCCCGAAACTGATTCATGACGGAAAATGTCACGGATTTTGCTGTCCACGGAATTTTCCAGGCTGGTTCGTTCCGCTTCTTTTGTGGTCAGAAGGCTTTCGGAAGTCTGAATTTTTCCGCTGTTCTTGCTTTTCAACGACTGAATGCGCTGTTGTTCTGCGGCAGGTCCTTTATTCATTCCGCGGGAAGGAACTTCATCGGTCGTACTTGCCTTCATGTGCCCCAGTGCCACCGAACGAATCCATTCATCCATGTACAGAACCGGTTCGTAGGTAACGTTTTTGTCCACGGCGCGGGCAAACATATTTTTCTGTTCAGGAGTCGCCAGGGACGGCAGAAGAATTCCGTAGCGCATGGCCATCCGCTTGCAGTCAGGAATGGAAGACGAAGCCATTTTGGGCGCAAGATTTTTTAAAAATTCCCAGTACGCGGTAATAATCTGCTGACGATAAACCGTCTTGTCTTTTTTGTCCTGGCAGTTCAGATATTTCACTAAAAGTCCGTGAAGCCGCTGGGAACTTTGTCCTTCGCCGGTCAGACATTTTTTGTAGTAGCCCGGATCGTCGTAAATTTTATTCGGCGTGTCTTCAAAAAATTTTTCGATGGGTCTGAATTCTTTTATGTTTAAATCGACTTCAGGAACGCAGCCGTTCATTTTTGGTTTGCCCGATGATTTTTCCGCAAGAAAATCTTCAAAATCCTTGTCCCGTTCTTCTTCCAGAATTGAAACTTCTTTCAGCGGAACTGAATATCCTGCGTCGGGAATTTCGTCATGTGAATCGGAAAGCAGCGCGGCAATGCTGGGATCTATATCGTCGTCTAAAAGCATCTGATTTCTCCAAATTTTGATTTTACGGCGATTATATCATGAGTAAAACAAGATTGCAAAATATTCCGCGGCGCAATAAGGCAAAACTATCGCAGCAATAAATTTAAAATAATTTACTTTTTTCCGCGGATTCGATAGACTTCGGCGCAACAGACTTTTTTGGAGGACAAAATGAAAAAATTTCTGGCTTTTTCCGCAGCAGCAGTCCTGACGATTTCTGCAATGACGGCGGACACAAAAATCAAAGTTGGTGCAACTCCTGAACCGCACGCAGTTTTCCTTGAACTCATCAAGGACGACCTGAAGGCGCAGGGAATCGATTTGCAGATTGTGGATTTCACCGATTACGTTACGCCGAACGAAGCGCTTGAAAGCGGTGACATTGACGCGAATTTCTTTCAGCACATTCCGTATCTGGAATCGTTCAACAAGGAACGCGGATTTCATCTTGTAAACGCAGGCGGAATTCACATCGAACCGATTGCAGCGTATTCAAGAAAAATTTCAAAACTTTCCGAACTGAAAAAAGGCGCAACCGTTGCAATTCCCAACGATCCCACCAACGAAGGACGCGCACTTCTTCTGCTTCAGTCAGCAGGACTTGTAATCCTTGACCCGAAAGCCGGAATCGAAGCCACCACAGTTGACATCAAAAAGAATCCTAAAAAACTTAAATTCCGCGAAATCGAAGCCGCTTCCCTTCCGCGAGTTCTGGACGATGTTGACCTTGCCGTAATCAACGGAAACTATGCGCTTCCTGCCGGACTTTCTGCATCAAAAGACGGACTTTTCATCGAAGGAAAACTTTCTCCGTATGTAAACGTCGTTGCAGTAAAAGCAGGCAATGAAAACAAGGACGCAATCAAAGCGCTCGTAAAGGCACTGCAAAGCGACAAAATCAAAAAGTACGTTGAACAGAAATATCCCGACGGTGAAGTCGTAACGGTATTCTGATTTCCGCGGAAATTTTAAAAAAAATCAAACGCTTTCCGGAAAGGAATTTTTTTTCCCCGCGGAAAGCGTTTTTTTTCGTCAGGATTTTTTTTGATTCAGCGGAATTTGGCAGATTTTTTTTTGCTGAATTTTTTTTTTACGAAATGTGCTTTAAAATTTTTACCAGTTCCGCTTTTTCGATTAAATCGATGGGGCGGCCTTCAATGTATTTTCTTCCTTCCTGAGAAAAGGAACCTGCCGAAACGCAGAATCCCCGCGCAGCCTTTACGTCAGCCATGTGTCCGTGAAATTCCCTGATGTAAATTTCGCCGATGCTTCCCGTTGTCCTGAAAAATCTGAAAAGAACTTCGTCTTCCCACCGCGGAGTCGAAATGTCGGCAAGAATGTCCGTGTACATGGAATTCGGATCGATGTTGTTGATTTTTATGTTGGAGCCCTTGTACTTTACGTAAATGAATTTCCTGCACAAATTCACAAATTCCGAATTCGGTGCGGCAACGTAAATTTGCAGGTTGCTGTTCTGGCTTAATTCCTGATAGCGGTTTATGAGCGAATTTACGTCCTTGTAGTTCTGCGATTTGTTCCTGATTGCCTTTAAATAATTCAGTCCGTCGGCAATCCGATTTTTTTCAAAGCAGCATCGCGCCAGATTGTATTCAGTTTCAAGCTTTATGTCGTCGGGAGAATCTTCGTGCTTCAGTCCGATTTCAAAATCCTGAACCGCTTCGTCCACGCTGTTTGTTTTCATGTGGAAAAGTCCCGCCATTAAACAGGAACGCGCGCCGTATTTCGGGTCTCCGCGAAGGTTCATGAAAACCTTGATTGCCTTTTCGCCGTGTCCGTCCTGAAAAAGTGAATCCGCCAGACAAAAATACGCTTCCTTGTTGCCCGGTTCTTCTTCGATGGCTTTTTTAAAACATGGCTGACATTCGCGGAATTTTCGTGCCTTGTAGTAACACTGACCGAGCGTAAAATAAATTCCGTGGGCTTCCGGATTCGCCAGCAGTGCTTTTTTAAAAAGTGGCGCCGCTTTATCGAACTGCTCCAGTTTTACCATGGCGTTTCCCAGCTGATAATTTGACTCGTAACTTACCGGGTCGATTCTGTACGCGCTCAACAAAGCCTGTGCTCCTTCAGGAAATTTCTGCAGATTCATGCAGCAGATTCCCAGACGCAGAAAACTTTTGTACGAATCCACGGTCGTATCGTGTGCACCGATTTTTGAAAGTTCATCGTAGTAAGAAAACGCTTTTTCCCAAAGCTGACTTTCAAAATAAACATCCGCCAGCGACATAAGCCCGATCGGGTCATGGGGATTTTTTGAAAGCCGCCTGTTCGCTTCCTTGATGATCTGTGCGCGATTTTTTACGACTTTTCCGCCTTTTTTATTTCCGCCGCCGCCGCTTTTTTTTCCGATGAACAGAACCATTACGGCAACGATGGCAATAAGGACAACGCCTGCAATTAAAAATGACATTTCTCAAACCCTTCCGATTAGTTTTTAAAATAATCGGCAGAATTCCGCCCGCGATACAGAATTTTTTTTATCGTGATCTGCATTCGTCCACGAATCCGGCGATTTTTTCCAGTGCGATTTTTATTTTGTCTACGGCAGTTGCGTAACAGCACCGGATATAGCCTTCTCCGCCCGCGCCAAAAACGCTTCCCGGAACTACGGCAATGTTGTGACGGTTAAAAAGTTCCACCGCAAATTCTTCGCTGGAAAGTCCCGTGGATGAAATGTTCGGAAACATATAGAACGCGCCTTTCGGTTCAGGAACGGAAAGCCCCATTTCGCAGAACGATTTATACATCAGGTTCCGCCGCTGCTGATAGCTTAAACGCATTTTTTCTACTTCCGCCCAGCCGTTGCGCAATCCTTCCGCCGCAGCATACTGACTGAAAATCGGTGCGCAGATTGCATCGTATCCGTGGAGTTTTACGATTTGCGAAAGAAGTTCAGCAGGAGCCGCAATGTATCCGATTCGCCAGCCGGTCATGGCAAACGATTTTGAAAATCCGTTTAAAATTATGGCGTAATCTTTCATGCCCGGAAACGAACCGATGGAAACGTGTTGTGCGCCGTCGTAAGCAAGTTCGCAGTAAATTTCGTCGCTGATGACCCAGATTTCGTTCTGCACTGCAATTTTCGCGATTTTTTCAAGTTCTTCCCGCGGAATCATCGTGCCCGTCGGATTATTCGGCGAACAGATCATGATTGCCTTTGTTTTCGGCGTAACGAGTTTTTCGATTTCAGCGGCAGCGGGAAAAAATCCGGTTCTGCTGGTGTCCAGGGGAACGATTTTCGCGTCGCAGAGGGAAGCCAGCGGAGTATAATTTACGTAACACGGCTGCGAAACGATTACTTCATCGCCCGGATTCAGGATTGCACGGAGGGATGCGTCCACTCCTTCGCTTGCACCCACCGTAATCAGAATTTCCTTCTGCGGATTGTAATGCAAATCGTAACGCTGCATATATTTTGAAATTTCTTCCCGGAGTTCCAGAAGCCCCCAGTTCGACGTATAACTCGTGTGACCTTTTTCCAGATGATAAAACGCTTCTTCACGAATGCACCAGGGCGTTGCAAAATCCGGTTCACCCACGGAAAGGGAAATTACGTCGTCGTGCCCGATCAGCATTTCAAAAAATTTCCGGATTCCGCTGGGAGGAGTCGCCACCATTGCCGAACTGAATCTGTCTTTTCGCGTATTCATTATGCCATTGCCCCTTCACGGCTGTCGGAATTTTCTTCCACGTAGACGATGTCGTTTTCCTTGTACGTTTTCAGGATGAAATGCGTTTTTGTACTCCGCACGCCCTGAAGCGTAGAAAGTTTCCGCGCCACAAAAAGCGCTACTTCCTGAAGCGTTTCGCCTTCGATGATGACTTTCAAATCGTAGCCGCCGCTCATCAGATAAAGCGATTTCACCTGCGGAAAGCGGTAAATTCTGTCAGCGATTCCGTCGAATCCGTGTTCGCGTTCCGGTGCAACCTGAATTTCTATTTCCGCGCAGACTTTTTCCCTGCTTTTTGCATCTTTTTCAGGATTTACGATTGCCGCATATTTCATGATTACGCCGCTGTTTTCAAGGGAACGGATTATTTCGTTTACTTCGTCCACGGATTTTTTTGTCATGGCGGAAATGTCTTCCACGGAAATTCGTGCGTTGTCCCGCAGAAGATTTAAAATTTCTTCAGTTTCGTTCATTTTTTTCCTCCGTCAGATTGAGCCTTTCGTGCTGGGAATTTCGCCGTTTCGCCTGGAGTCAATTTCCACTGCGCTGCGAATTGCACGGGCCGCTGCTTTAAAAAGTCCTTCGATTTTGTGATGGTCGCTTCTTCCGCGGATGGTGTCCAGATGAATGTTGCATTTTGCTCCGTTCGCGAAACCCTGCCAGAAATCTTCAAGGCAGTCAGTCTGAAACGAAGAAGAAATTCCGTCACGTCCGATGGAAACCAGGGGAACGCCGGAAATCTGCGCATTCACCACGCAAAAAGGCCGTCCGCCGAAATCCACCGCCGCCTGCAAAAGACTTTCGTCCATGGGATAAATGAAAAATCCGCTGCGAAAAATTCCTGCACAGTCGCCCAGCGCCGCCGCAAAACATTGACCGAGTACAATTCCCGTGTCTTCGATTAAATGATGTTCGTCCACGTCCAGGTCGCCTTCGATGGTTCCGTCCAGATCAAAAAGTCCGTGTTTGCAAAACGATTTCAGCATGTGGTCAAAAAAACCGACGGGATTTTTTACGGTGCATTTTCCGCTTCCGTCGACGTTAAGTTTCAAATCGATTTTTGTTTCGCCCGTTACGCGCTTTATGTGGGATTCTCTAGCCATATTTTCCTCGCGCAAGAAAATAACACATTTTGAAAAACTTGTACACTAAACCGATTTTCGCTTTTTCCGCTGAAATTCCGCGATGAAATTTGCACGAATTTTTCCCGCTGAAATTTTGCGGCGAATTCTGCAAGATTTTTTTTCCGACGAAATTCCGCGAACGAATTCTGCACGAATTTTTTCCGCTGAAATTCCGCGACGAAATTTGCATGGATTTTTTTCCGCTGAAATTCCACGAAAGATTCCGCACGAATTTTTTTCGTCGAAATTCCGCGAACG
>CAZACA010000011.1:0-21505 GCA_964483515.1 uncultured Treponema sp. | reverse complement strand
CCTGTTTTTTGCGAAAATCCAAAAAAATTCGTCCGCGGAAAAACCGGTTTGTGAACATCTGGAAATTTCTGTATATTTCGGCGGAGGAAAAAATGACGGGAATATATTTCAGCGGAACCGGAAACACGAAACATTGCATTGAAAAACTTTTGGGCGAACTGGACGATTCGGCGGAAGCAGTTCCCCTGGAAAGCGACCGTGCAGTTGCGGAAATAAAAAATAACGGCGTCATAATTTTCGGCTATCCGACGCAATTTTCAAATGCACCGTACTTTGTCAGGGATTTTATAAGGCGCAATGAATTTTTGTGGGCGGGCAAAAAAATTCTGTGCGTTGCTACCATGGGAGCGTTCAGCGGGGACGGGGCAGGCTGTTCAGCGCGGCTGCTGAAAAAATACGGCGCAGAAATTCTCGGCGGACTTCATTTGAAAATGCCCGATTCAGTCTGTGACGTCAAATTTTTGAAAAAAACGGTTGCACGAAACAGAAAAATCGTGATTCAGGCGGACAGAAAAATCGAATTTACCGCAAAAAAAATTCGTCAGGGAAAATTTCCTCAGGACGGACTGAATTTTTTTTCGCATCTGGCAGGACTTCTGGGGCAGCGGCTCTGGTTTTACAAAAAAACGGCGGGATATTCGGACGGACTGAAAATCAGCGGAAAATGCACGGGCTGCGGATTGTGTGCGTCGCTTTGTCCCGTGAAAAATATCGTGATTCAGGACGGAAAGGCGCAGTCAGGGCAGAAATGTACCATGTGTTATCGATGCATCAGCCGTTGTCCGCAAAAAGCAGTTACGCTCATCGGCAGGGAAGTCACGGAACAGTGTCAGTACGAAAAATACCGTTAGCGGGCGGAGGAAAAAAATGCATTCCGGATTTTCTTATGTCGGTTTAATTTATCCTGTTGTGATTTTCGTGCCGAATTTTTTTCCGGGCGAAAAATAAACCGTGTGATTACGAAATTTCCGCGGAAAACGTGAAAAATTCCTGTCGTTGAAATTCGGATTTTTTTTTTGTATAATTCCGCATATTTTCAAGACGGAGGAACGAGTGTTAATTCATTTTTGGGGGGTGAGGGGATCACTTCCGGCTCCAGTAAGTACAGGTCAGATTCAGTCCAAAATAAATGCCGTTATTTCGATGATTTCGCCGAAAGATTTGGAAAGTTCCGAATCAAAGATGAAATTTCTTTCCACTCTGCCTGACTGGATTTACGGAACGGTGGGCGGAAACACTCCCTGCGTTGAAATCCGGTCTGAAACCGGCGAACTTTTCCTCCTGGACTGCGGTTCGGGATTGCGGCAGTTTTCGGTTTCGGGGAAGCAGCCCGCGGACAAACATTACAACATTTTTCTTTCGCATTTTCACTGGGACCACATTCAGGGTTTTCCGTTTTTCGGGCAGTCTTTCGATCCGTCCTCCCGAATCGACATTTACACCGGATTTGACGATGCCGCGGAATTTTTTGAAAAGCAGAGCAGCACTCCGTTTTTTCCGCCAAACGCCTGTTATCATTCCATAAAAAATCAGCTGACGTTCCACAAACTGGACGAAGAAAATTCGGTGGAAATCGGCGGAATTCAGATTCGCACGCACAAAATGGTTCATCCGGGGGGATCTTTCGCGTATTCTTTTTCGGAAAACGGCAAAAAATTCATTTACTGCACTGACGCGGAACTTCAGCAGTCGGATTTTGACACGAAAAAAGTCCGCAACGAATTTTTCCGCGACGCTGACATTCTGGTTCTGGACAGTCAGTACACGAATCCCGAAGCAGTAAAAAAAGTGAACTGGGGGCACAGTTCTTTTGGTGCGGCAATCGATTTCGCGGCGCAGTGGAACGTAAAGGAACTGTGTTTTTTTCATCACGAACCCAATTACGACGACAAAAAACTTGACGACATTTTGAGCGCGGGCAACAGTTACAAAAAATATCGTTCGAGCAGCAATTTAAAATTAAGTCTTTCCCGTGAAGGCATGGAAATCCGTCTGTGAAAAAAGCATTTGTTATTTTTGCGTCAGTCGTGCTGTGGATTTTTGCGGCGGCGGCAGTTCTGGCGGTTTCTGCATTTTCCGCGTGGAATTTTTTGACAAAACCGGTTTCTTCCGCGGATGAAGAATTTTATGAAGAAATCGTCGTTCCCAGGGGAATTTCGGTGAAGGAAGTGGCGGCGGATCTGGCGGGAAAAAATCTTATCCGTTCGGAAAAGGCGTTTTATTTTGCGGCACGATTCGGCGTATTCGGCGGAAACGGAAAATTTTCGTTGAAAAGCGGAACGTACAGAATAAAATCGTCCATGTCGCTGAAGGAAATTTGCGAAGTGCTTCAGTCGGGCGTGCAGAATTACATTCAGTTCGTCATTCCTGAAGGATTTACCATGACGAAAATCGCGCGGAATCTGGAAAAAAAGGGCGTCTGCGGCGAAAAGGAATTTTTGGTTTCGTGCAGGAACAAAAATCTGCTTTTGCGCTACGGAATTCCTGCGGAAAATTTTGAAGGCTATCTTTTTCCCGACACTTATTTTTTAATTCCGAAAATGGAAGCGGATGAAGTTCTGGAAATTTTCGTGAAGAATTTTTTTGAAAAAATCCGCGGAATTAAAAATTTAAGCGGAAAAACCGGCGGGGAACTTCATGAAAAAGTGATTCTTGCGTCAGTCGTGGAACGGGAATATCGTGCAAGGGATGAAGCGCCATTGATAGCAAGTGTTTTTTCAAACCGGCTGGAACATGGAATCGGGCTTTATTCCTGCGCCACAATCGAATACATAATCACGGAAATTCAGGGAAAACCTCATCCGGAAAAAATTACCTACGACGATTTAAAAATCGACAGTCCCTACAACACGTACAAATGGGCCGGTCTGCCTTACGGACCGATTTCAAATCCGGGGGCGGTGGCACTGGATGCAGCGGCGAATCCTGCAAAAACCGGCTACTATTATTTCGTGCTGACGGATTCTGCGGAAGGACGGCACACTTTTTCGGAAAATTTCGACCAGCATAAGGCGGCGGAAAACACTTCTTATGTTTCAAAGGGCACGCGATAGATGGCTTCGATAATTTCGCGGGAGTCCATCGATGAAGTTTCGGCAAAAACCGATATAATTGCCGTCATTCAGGAATACGTTCCCCTGGAGCAGCGGGGCGGAAACTGGTGGGGCTGCTGTCCGTTTCATTCTGAAAAAACTCCGTCATTCAGCGTTTCGGAAGAAAAAAAATTTTATTATTGCTTCGGATGCGGTGCCAGCGGAAATGTTTTCGATTTTTTAAAGGAAATGGAAAAAATCCGTTTCACTGAAGCCGTGGAAATTCTTGCAAAACGTGCAGGAGTTCAGCTTTCATATTCCGGCGGCGCGAATTTTCAGAAGGAAGATTCCCTGGCAAAGCAGAAAGATGAATACAAAAATCTATACACGCGTGTAGCAGGAACATTTCATTATTTTCTGATGGAAACGCCGAACGGAAAATTTGCGCTGGATTACATCCGTTCCCGCGGAATTTCCGATGCGGTTCTGGAAAAATTTAAAATCGGTTACAGTCCGGCTGACAGATTGTGGCTGAAAAAATTTCTTCTGGGCAAAAATTACACGGAAAATTTTTTAAGGGATTCGGGGCTTTTCAGCAGAAATTATGGCGACGTTTCGTTTTTTTCTGACCGGCTGATGTTTCCGATTTTCGACAAAAACGGCGATGTGGTGGCGTTCGGCGGAAGGTTCCTGCGGGGAAATGCTGAAAAATCGCCCAAATATTTAAATTCCGGCGACCTGATTCAGTACAGGAAAGGCAGCACGCTTTATGCATTCAATTTTGCAAAATCGTCCATCCGCGAAAAGAAAAAAGTGATTTTTTGCGAAGGCTACATGGACTGCATTGCGTATCATCAGTGCGGAATCGACTGGGCGGTGGCTCCTCTGGGAACTTCGCTGACGGATGAACAGATTCTTCTGGTGAAAAATTTCGTGGAAGAAATTTACCTTTCGTTTGATTCGGACGGCGCGGGACAAAAAGCAACCAGGCGTGCAATTTTGATGATAAGAAAACACGGAATTCCTGCAAAAATAATTCAGCTTGAAGGCGGAAAAGATCCTGCGGAAATCATGCTCAAATTCGGCAGTGAGTACTTGACCAACGAAATCAAAAACGCTAGAGTCGACTCCGATTATCTCTTATCCAAATTGCTGGAAATTTATTCCAAAGACACACCGCTGGGAAAATCCCGTGCATCGCTGGATTTTTTCGAGTATATTGATTCACTGCAATCCGACGTTCAGAAGGACGCCTGCCTTGATCAGTTGTGCCAGACTTATGGAATAGAAAAGGAGGCTGCACGAAGAGATTTCTTTAACAGGGACAAATTGTCGTACCGTTTGAGAAAAACTGATGAACAGAAGTCGAATCCCGCAGTTTCCGAAAAAATAAAACTTTCTGCCGAACTGCAGGCCGTGATGACGGTTATAGCCGACGATTCATCTTTTTTCAAAAAAATGTGCACGCAAATTTCTGTCGCCGATTTAACGGACAGTCATGCTGTGCTGCTGTTCGGCGTAATGGAGGAATGCTGCAAAAACGGCGCTTTTTCAGTTGCAAACATCCTGAACCGGATAGAAAACGAAGAATTTCGTCAACTTATAATTCAGTTTATCAGCAAAAATGACGAAAAAATTCAGGAGTCTTCCGAAGAAAGCATCAAGTATCTGAAAAAAAAGTCTTTGGAACAGAAAAGGCAGGAAATAAAAAACAGAATTTCTTCCCTTGCACGAAGTTCCTTAAAGGAAGACGAAGCCGGCCTTGCTGAACTCACGAAGCAAAAAATGGAAATTGATTTCCAAATCGAAAATATGAAGGATTAGTCTAATGGCAAGAAAGTCACTTGAAAAAAAATCTGAAATTACGGATGAAGACGAAAATTCGCCTGAACTTGCAGAAAAAAGCGCAGACGGATTTTCCGACGAAACTGACGAAAGCAGAAAAATCGCGGAAGAGGAATCCGGAGCCGAAGAATCCGCTGATGATGCCCTTGAACCTGCCGTACAAAAACTCCTCGATTATGCAAGCAGCAAGCAGATAATTTCCTGGGACGAAATCAACGAAATCCTTCCGCCTGATTTTGTTTCTTCTCCAAAAATGGAAGACGTGCTTCAGCTTCTCGCGAAAAATAACATTCAGGTTATGGAAGAAGTGGACGATGACGATTTTGAAGACGACGATGACGAAGAAGAAGAAATCATTGCTTCCGAAGACGAATCGAAAATCGACGAAATGGACAGCGAAAAACATCGTCTGGTTGCCAACGACAGGGACACGAACATTGACGATCCCATCCGCCTTTATCTCCGCGAAATCGGAAAGGAAAATCTCCTCACTGCGGAACAGGAAGTAACGCTTTCAAAGCAGATGGAAGACGGTCAGAACATAATAAAAAACGTCATCAGAAATTCCGGCATGATAATTCCTGAATTCGACAAAATCTGTCATACAATTTACAAAAAAATCGATCCCCACGAACCGGGCAAGGCGCGGAAGGAAATCAACGAGCAGATGGCGGAACGACGCAGGCTGAAAAGCTGTTACGGAGAATACGTAAAGCCGATCCGCGACCAGATGAACGAATACATGGCGCTGAAAAAGCAGCTTCATGCGGAAGATCCGTCCATGAACATATTTTCAGACGAAAAACTGATTGAAATCCGCGAAATGATCAGGCAGGCACTTTTGAACGCTGATTTTCAGACGGAAGAAATCGACAGTTTCAGCGAAAAATTCATTCAGGCTTCGGAAAAAATCGACGAATACAGGCAGAGCCAGGAAAAACTCATGAAAAATCTGCGCATAACGGATAACGTGGGGCTTCGTTCCATCGGGCGGCGGCTTGCAATCCGGAGCGAATCGGCGAAACTGGAAAAGGAACTTGGTGCAACGGCGGACGAAATCCGTTCACATTACACGGAAATTCAAAAAATCGACAGAAAACTTCACGAACTTGAATACGATTTTGAAAATTCCGTGGACGAAATCATCGAAATGAAAAAGGAAATTGAACGCGGACGTGACCAGCTGGAAATGGCGAAAAACCGGCTTATAAACGCGAACCTCCGTCTTGTGGTTTCCATCGGAAAAAAATATACGAACCGCGGACTTCAGCTTTTCGACCTGATTCAGGAAGGAAATATCGGTCTCATAAAGGCGGTGGAAAAATTTGAGTACAGAAAAGGCTACAAATTTTCAACTTACGCGACATGGTGGATTCGTCAGGCGATTACCCGTTCCATTTCAGACCAGGCGAGAACAATCCGCGTTCCGGTTCACATGATAGAACAGATTAACAAAGTGGTGCGGGAAAGCCGTCAGCTCATGCAGAAACTCGGCAGGGAGCCCACCGATGAAGAAATTGCCGCACAGCTTTCATGGCCGCTTTCAAGGGTAAAGCAGGTAAAAAACGTGGCGCGGGAACCGATTTCCCTGGAAACTCCCATCGGCGAAGAGGAAGATTCTTCTCTGGGCGATTTTATCGAAGACAAGGAAGTGGAAAATCCTGCGAATCAGACTGCATACAAGCTTTTGCAGGAACAGCTTCACACGGTTTTAAATACGCTTCCTCAGCGGGAACAGGAAGTCCTGAAAATGCGGTTCGGACTGGATGACGGATATTCCCTTACGCTTGAAGAAGTGGGGCTTTATTTCAACGTTACCAGGGAACGAATCAGGCAGATTGAAGCGAAGGCTTTGAGACGGCTTCGTCATCCGCGGCGGGCACAGGGACTCCGGGATTATGTCGAACCGTAACCGGCGGAAAACCGGTGCAGAAGAACATCTGTTTTCTTTCGTGCCATTGACCGAATTCTGAAAATTATGTAAACTGCCAAACCACAATAAAACAAGAGGTTGCTATCAATGCAAATGTCAGAAGAGTTAGGAAAGTTGAAAGAGCTTCAGGAAGTTCTTGCGCAAAAGTACGAAATCGAAGCAAAAGTCGAAGAACTGCCGAAAACCCTCGACGGCAGTACGGAAAGTCTTGACCGGTTCAAAAAAGAATACATCGAAAAAAATAAACTTTACGAAGAAAAAAAGGCAATCGTTGCGCAGCTAAAGGTCGAACTGGACGAAGCACAGCGAAAACGGGAAGAAGGCGAAAAGGGAATGGATGCAATTTCCACCCACCGCGAATACGAAATTCTTGAAAAGCAGATTTCGGAAGCACAGGCGCAGGAAGATTTGAAACGCCGCGAACTTCAGAAAGAAGAAAAAAATCTTTCGGAACTGAACGATTTGCTTAAAGGCGAAGAAGATTTAATCAGTTCCACGGAAAAAGACGTAAACGAAGCGCGGGAAAATCTGGACAGGGAAATCAGCGGATACACTGCGGAACTGGAATCGCTTAAGAAAAAAGAAGAAGAAATGTCTGCGGGAATCGATTCTGAAACGATCATGAAATTTCAGCGGATTATCCGTCGGAACAGAAAAGGAATCGTTGCGGTAAAGGGAAACGTTTGCGACGGCTGTCACATGGTTCTGCCTGCGCAGTTTGCCAATGAAGTTCATCATGGTGAAAAAATTCTTTTTTGTCCGTATTGCAGCCGAATTTTGTTCTATGAAGAATCCGTGGATTCAGACGAAAATTTCTATTCGCTTACGGACGAAGAAGCGGCAGACGACACGGACGAAGACCTTCTGGACAGCGACGAAGATTTAATCGATTCAGAAAGCGAAGAAACGGAAGAATCGGATTCGTCAGTAAAAACCATGGATTACGAAAGTTAAAAACGCGGAATTCTTGAAAAAGTTTTCCGCTTTCAGGATATGTTGACCGCGCTTTTTCAGGTAATGACACTTGAAGTAAGTGAGGCAAAGTCCGGGCTCCACCGGAAAAGATGCTGGACAACAACCAGGCGAAAAAAGACAGCTGCATTTTGCACAACGCTTTTTTTGACAGAAAGTGCTACAGAAAACAACCGCCGGCTTTGTCGGTAAGGGTGAAAAGGCAGGGTAAGAGCCTACCGCGTTTTCGGTGACGGAAACGGCAAAAGCAAACCTCATCTGGAGCAAAATCAGGTAGCAGTTTGGTTTCCGGCCTTATGCTGCGGGTAGATTGCTGGAGGCGTCGGGTAACCGGCACTGCGGATAGATGGTCAACGTACTTTGCAAAAAGTATTCCAGAACCCGGCTTATATATCCTTTTTCTTTTGGTGGGGGAAGAAGATTGAAAAAACGATACGGTTTAGAGTTGGTTTATCACAAAAGAAAAACTCTTGCGGCGAAAATTTTTGTTTCCGTTTTTGCCGTTGCCGTACTCGTCTTTTTTTTCCGATTTTTTGCATTCCGTTTCAAGGGCGGATTTTTTTCGGGGGATTCGGTTTCTCCGCTTTACAAAAACTGGTCGCTTCACACGGCGGAAGGTTATCAGGCAGTGTTCGATTCGTCGTCAAAAATTCTTGAAAAAAAGCCTTACAACAACACGGCGCTGACTTTTCTGGGCTACAGTTCCTTTATGCTGGCGGAAAGCGAAATCGACAATACGAAATCTCAGGAACTTCTCGACCTTTCGATTTTCAGTCTGCGAAAAGCCATTTCCGGCGCAAAAAAGGAAACCCTTCCGCAAATTCAGTATATGCTGGGCCGCGCATATTTCTACAAAAACAAAATTTCCGCGTATCATTATTATTCTGATCTGGTGGTGAAATATCTGACCATGGCAGTGAAAAACGGTTATTCTTCCGATGACATTCCGCTTCTGCTCGGATTAAGTTATGCATCGCTGGGCGAAACTGAACGGAGCATTGAATCTTTTACTGAATCGCTTCTGGTTCGCGAAACTGACACGCTTCTTTTTAACATTGCGAAACAATATTGTGCCGTCGGACAGGAATCGGTTTCAAAACAGTATCTGGCGCGGGTAATCGAAACGAGCGAAAACGAAGATTTGCTGAACGGAAGTCACATCCTTCTGGGGCAGATTTATACAAACGAAGAAAATTTCGGCGACGCGGAAAAAGAATTCCTTTCGATTCTGGAAAAGAACGAAAATTCGGCGGATGCACATTACGGTCTGGGACTTTTGTACGAAAAAAAAGGCGAAACAATTAAGGCGCGTTCGGAATGGCGGAAATGTCTGAAAATTCAGGCGAATCATCCCGGAGCACTGAAAAAAATATCAGAGACGTGAGTTCTTTTTAGGAGGAAAAATGAGCTTTTTAGACAATTTTACAACCGATATAGGAATCGATTTGGGTACCTGCAACACACTCATTTACGTGCGCGGTCAGGGAATCGTAATCGACGAACCGTCCGTTGTTGCGGTGGAAAAAGGCACGGGCAGAATTGAAGCGGTAGGTGTGGAAGCGAAACGGATGCTTTGGAAAACGCCCGGAAATATCGTGGCGATTCGGCCTCTGGCGGACGGCGTAATTTCAGACAGCGATTCCACGGAAAAAATGCTCAAATATTTCATTTCAAAAGTAATTCCGCGGCACAATCTTTTTAAATCAATCCGTATGAAAATCGGAATTCCGTCGTGCATTACTCAGGTTCAGCAGGATGCGGTAATGGCTGCGGCACTTAAAGCGGGCGCAAAGGAAGTAAAACTCATTGAAGAAAGTCTGGCGGCGGCAATCGGAGCGGAAATTCCCATTTACGAACCGGCGGGTCACATGGTCTGCGATATCGGCGGCGGAACCACGGAAGTTTCTGTAATTTCCCTGGGCGGAATGGTCGTAACGAGTTCCATCCGAATCGGCGGAAATGCGTTTGACGAAGCGATTATCAAGCATATCCGTTCGGTGCACAACCTGATAATCGGTCAGCAGACGGCGGAACGGCTTAAAATCGAAATCGGAAATGCCATCGCGGAAAAAAATATCGATGACGACAAAATCCGCAAAATGGAAATCCGCGGAGGAGATGCAATTACGGGACTTCCCCGCAGACTTGAAGTGGATTCCGTGGAAGTTCGGGAAGCGCTTAAAGAACCGGTTTCAAAAATCATCGAAGAAATCAAGAAAACTTTGGGCAGAACTCCGCCGGAACTTGCAGCAGATATCGTTGAACGCGGAATCGTCATGTCGGGCGGCGGATCCATGCTGAAAGGCTTAAAGGATTTGATTAAAAAAGAAACGGGCGTTCCTGTATTTCTGGTGGAAAAACCCCTTGAATGCGTGGCGAAAGGTGCAGGCGAAGCGTTTGAACTTTTCAAGGACATGTCTACAAGGCGTTCCATTTACGAAAATTTGAACGACTAGGTTTTTATGTCCAGATTCAAGTCTTCGGTGCGGATAAAATCTGCGGAAATTCTTCTGGCGTTTCTGGTGATTTTCAGCGGAATTCTTCTGGGATTTTCTTCCGGCGGATTCGTAGTGAATTTTTCGCGGGTCGGTTTTACGGTCGTCTCAACAATTCAGAAAGGCGCGGGAATTGCAATCGGTTCAGTGACGAAAGTCGTTACTTCGGTAAAGGACATTGCGCGGCTGCAGAAGGAATACAATGCACTCACGGAAAAATTAAAGGATTACGAATACATGCAGCGGAACAACACCGAAATCCGCAAGGAAAACGAACGTCTCCGCGAGCAGCTTGAGTTTGCATCGGAAATTCAGTACAAAAACATCGCGGCGCAGATAATCGGACGCGACCCTGACAATCTTTATTCGGGAATAACCATCGGAAAAGGCGCGACTTCGGGAATAAAAAAAGGATTTCCTGTCATTGCCATTCAGAACGGAAACGTAGGCGTCGTGGGAAAAGTGGTTACAGTGGGAATGTTTACGAGCCTTGTCATGCCGGTTTACGATTCCAAATGCCATATTTCCGCACGAATTCAGAAT
This sequence comes from uncultured Treponema sp., assembly GCA_964483515.1. Lineage (GTDB taxonomy): Bacteria > Spirochaetota > Spirochaetia > Treponematales > Treponemataceae > Treponema_D. Next base: position 10,685 of record CAZACA010000011.1, on the reverse strand, counting down.
TCCCGCGACATCGGAATAGTTTCGGGCAACGGAAATTACGATTCTTCGCTGAACCTCCTGTACATCCGCAAGCGCGTCATGGAAAATTTAAGCCGCGGCGACATCGTAGTAACGAGCGGAGAAAACGACAATTACGTAAAGGACATTCCCATCGGGCGAATTTCCGAAATTACGGCACTGGATTACGATTCCAACCTGAACATTCAGATTGAACCGATCATTGATTTCCTCCGGCTGGAAAATGTTCTCGTAGTGAATCAGAAAGCGCTGAATGACCGTCCGCCCGTGGAAAAATCTGAAGAAAATTGAGTTTGCGTTGCAGACTTTGAAAAAAAATTTGTTGTGGAAAAAAAATGGTACGCTCTTTTTTCGCCAGTTCGATAATTCTGCTCTGTTTCGCGGTTTTTGAAGCGGCGGTGCTTTCAAACATTTCGTTTTTGCCTTCCGTTCCGGATTTGTCCCTGCTGTGCATTCTGTTTTTTTCGGTGAGCAACGGAAAAGTCATGGGGGAAGCAACCGGATTCGCGTCGGGGCTTTTTCTGGATTTTTTAAGCGCGTGTCCTCTGGGGCTGAACTGCCTTTTCAGGACGGTAATCGGCTACGTAACCGGAAATTTCAACAAGGTGCTGAACATCGACGGATTTTTCGTGCCGTTTCTGCTTGCAGTCTGCGCTACGGCTTTAAAAGTGGTTTTTATCCGCCTGATTTCGTTTCTTTTTCCGCTGATTGTGGTTCCGTACAAAATCGTTTCGGTTTCGTTCCTTTTTGAAATTCTTGCAAACGGATTCCTCTGTCCTTTCATCTTTAAATTTCTGCGGCTTTTCAAAAATTCCGTAGTCCTTGAACCGGAGAACACATTTTGATGGCTGAAAACGATTTTCATTCGGAAGATTCTCCCCGCGGAACCAGTTCACTCCGCAAAAGTTATAAAATCGCTTTTCTTACGATTCTGATTTCCGCGTCATTCGGAATTTATCTGCTGAAACTTTTTACGCTGCAAATCGTTCAGGGCGAACAGTACCGAACCCGTTCCGTGCGGATTTCCAGAACCGTTTCAACGATTGCGGCTCAGCGCGGAGAAATTTTTGACAGAAATGCGTCACTGCCCATGGTCATAAACACGGATTCTTTTGCGGTGGATCTGACGCCAGGCGAAATTCCGTCGGAATATTTTAATACGGTCCTGACGAAACTCGCGGAATATCTTGGCGTTTCAAAATCGTCCCTGGACAAAAAAATTCCGTCTTCGTCCCGCCGTTCCTTTACTCCCATTGAAGTAAAGACAAACGTTCCTTTTGAAATCATTTCAAACATCGCGGAAAATTTGACTGATTTGCCGGGCGTTTCCTGGCGAAATAAACCGGTGCGGAATTATCTGGAAACCGGTTCCATCAGCCATGTTCTGGGCTACGTGGGCGACATTACCAGCGAAGAATTAAAGCTCATGTACAATCAGGGCTACAATTCGTCGTCAATCGTGGGAAAAACCGGAATCGAGCGGCAGTACGACAGCCTTTTGCAGGGCGAATCGGGAAGCATCAGCCGGACGGTAGACGTTCACGGACGAATTTTAAACGAACCGCCTGTAATCGTTCCGCCGAAAAGCGGAAAAAATCTCGTCCTGACCATCGACAGCGCAACTCAGCTTCTCGCGGAAAAGGCACTGGGCGAACGTGTGGGCGCGGCAGTAGTTTTAAAGCCTTCGTCGGGGGAAATTCTTGCCATGGTTTCGTATCCGTATTTCGATGCGAATATTTTTTCCACCGATGACGCTTCGTCCCAGTACGCGAAACTTGCAGCCGACAAAAACAAACCGCTTTTAAATCGTGCAGTAAACGCTGAATATCCGCCTGCATCCACTTTTAAAACGATCATGAGCACGGCGATTCTTGCGGAAAAAGTTTTCCCGTCAGAAAAAAAAGTTGAATGCCGCGGACGGATTGCATACGGCGACAGGACTTTTAAATGTCACATCGGCGTTCCGGGACACGGATGGCTTGATTTGAAAAATGCCCTGGCTCAATCCTGCGACGTTTATTTCTGGGTTCTGGGAACGGAACATCTGGGCGTGGAACGGATTGCAAGTTACGCGAAAGAATTCGGATTCGGGCAGAGTCTGGAAATCGATTTGCCGTCACAGAGCAGGGGATTCGTGCCCACATCCCAGTGGAAGGAGCGGCGGTTCCACGAAAAATGGCTTGGCGGCGACACCATGAACATGTCAATCGGGCAGGGCTACACTCTGGCGACTCCGCTTCACGTGGCGAACATGATGGCGATGGTCTGCAACGGCGGAAAAATTTACCGGCCCCATCTGCTTAAGGAAGTGCGTGACCCTTCGCTGGACAATGCGGTGATTCAGGAAATTGTGCCTTCGGTAATGCATGAATCCACGGTTGCTCCCGAAGTATGGACTGAAATTCAGCGGAACCTGCGCTACACGATTTCTGACGGAACTGCGGTTTATCCCATGCACAACAAATCGGTTCAGATTGCAGGAAAAACCGGAACTGCGGAAGTAAACGGCGTGGGAAAAGATCACTGGCATTCGTGGATGGTGGCCTATGCTCCCTATGACGCTCCGCCTGAAAAACAGGTTGTAGTTGCGGTAATCGTTGAAGCGGTAAACAAATGGGAATGGTGGGCGCCTTACGCAACGAACATAATCATTCAGGGAATTTTCAACAATCAGAATTTTGAGCAGTCGGTGGATGCGCTGAAATTCCGTTATCTTTTGAATCAGCAGAATGCGGCAGGAGGAAGACGCGAATGAAAATCAAGCTGTTCAGTTCCATTGACTACATTCTTTTGCTCTGCGTCCTTTTTTTGGTGACGATCGGAATTGCGTTCATTTATTCAGCGGGAATAAATTCGGACGGAATTTTAGTTTCCAACGAATACATCAAGCAGATTGTCTGGGTTTGCGTCGGGCTGGTCATCATGTCGCTTTTTGCGCTTCTGGATTATCGCCGGCTCGAACGGTATTCCATGCAGTTTTTTGTCCTGATTGCAGTGCTTTTAGTTTACACGCGGTTTTTCGGACGGTTCGTAAACGGTGCGCGGAGCTGGATTGGAATCGGCGTTCTGGGAATTCAGCCGTCGGAACTGATGAAAATTGCGTTCATCCTGTATTTCGCCCGTTATCTGCGTCAGTCCGAAAACGAAAAGCCGGGCAAACGGTTTGCAATTTCACTTTTCATCATGATGATTCCCATGGGACTGATTCTGCTTCAGCCGGATCTGGGAACTGCCAGCGTTTTTTTCCCGATTTTTCTTTTCATGGGATTCATGGCGAACATTCCGGGCCGTTATCTGATGATAGTTTTTCTCGCGGGACTTTCTACGGTGGTTCTGACCGTTCTGCCCATCTGGGAAACTGAAATCGTAAAAAAATCGGTTCCCATCGTAAGCGTTCTGACGAATCAGAAACTTCGTCTTCTGGTTCTGGCGGCGGCAACCGGAATTGCGGTAATCGGAATTCTGGGGCGGATTCTTTTTGAAAAAAAATATTATTACTGGATTACGTATTTTTCAGGAATTTTTTCGTTTTCACTTCTGGCGAGCGTTCTGGGCGGAAAAATTTTAAAGCCGTATCAGATTGCGCGGTTAATCGTTTTTATCGACCCCAACAGCGATCCCCGTGGCGCCGGATGGAACATAATTCAGTCCAAAACTGCTATCGGAGCGGGAAGTCTGTTCGGCCGCGGATTCCTGCAGGGAACTCAAAGCCATCTGCGCTTTCTTCCTCAGCAGAGTACCGACTTTATTTTCAGCATTTTTTCCGAAGAAATGGGATTTTTGGGCGGCGTACTGCTTTTTGCGGCGTTTTTCGGCATTTTGATACGCATAATTTTTATCATCAGAAAAACGAACAACGCATACAGCTGCTACATTGCGTCAGGAATTCTTGGAATGCTTTTCTTTCACTTTATCGTAAACGTGGGAATGGTCATGGGAATCATGCCGATTACGGGAATTCCCCTTCCGTTTCTGTCGTACGGCGGTTCCGCGCTGATGACGAACATGATTGCCATGGGACTTTTAATGAGCATAAACAGCCGTCAGCTGGATTTTAAAACGACGCTATGATGGATTTGATTTTGCCGATGAAAATTTTCGGCGCAGAATTAAACCGCGTTCAGTCTCCGTCACGATATCTGGGCGGAGAATTCGGCGCAACGGTAAAAAAACATTATGACGGCGAAGATTTTTTTAACGCTGCCATTGCTTTTCCTGATTTATACGAAATTGCCATGTCGAATCTGGCGGTAAAAATAATTTACAACGGACTGAACGAAATCAGCGGAATCCGGTGCGAACGGGTTTTTGCTCCCGACGTGGATTTTGAAAATCTGCTGAAAGAAAAAAATGTTCCGCTTTTTACGCTTGAAACCGGCATGAAACTCTGCGACCTTGACCTGCTGTGTTTTTCCATCGGCTACGAACTCGGACTGACTGAAGTTCTGGCGATGCTGGATGACGGCGGAATTCCGATTTCAGCGGACGAACGTTCGGAAGGCGACCCCATAGTGATTGCAGGCGGCTGCGGAGTGACGAATCCGGCTCCTTTTGCGGATTTTTTCGATGCAATCATGGTGGGCGAAGCGGAAAACGAACTTTTTGAAATGGTCGGCTGTCTGAATCAGATGAAAAAAAACGGTTCTTCCCGCAGCGAAATGATTTCCTTTATGGAAACGAAAAATTTCATCTGGACAAAAAAAAGCTGCGTTCCCTTCGGAAAAAAAATTGCGCGTCGTGCAGTTCAGCCGGATTTCGGGCTAGTTCCATCGGTACCGTCATTTTTTCCCATCGCTTCCATAAAGCCGGTTCAGGATCACGGCGTAGTTGAAATCATGCGCGGCTGTCCCAACGGATGCAGATTCTGTCATGCAGGCATCTATTACCGGCCCATGCGCGTAAAAAATACTGATGTAATTATTGCGGAAACGGACAGACTGGTTTTTGACGCGGGGTACAGGGAAATCAGTCTGAATTCCCTGAGCAGTGCGGATTTTCCCGGCGTAGAAAATTTGCTTGACACGCTTAACGAACGCTACAAAGGGTACAATGTGTCATTTCAGCTTCCGTCGCTTAAGGTAAACAGCCTTTCGCTGGACGTTCTGGAAAAAATTTCTGCCGTGCGGAAGAGCGGACTCACTTTTGCGGTGGAAACTCCCGAAGAAATGTGGCAGCTGAGCCTGAACAAGGAAGTTTATTCGTCTCATCTGGAAGAAATAATTGTTGAAGCAAAAAAACGCGGCTGGAGCAGTGCAAAATTTTACTTCATGATCGGGCTTCCCGTGGGGGATTATTTTTCGGATGCAGAATCTGTACCCGTGGGCGCGGAAGGAAGCGAAGAAAAAGCCATCGTGGATTTTCTTGTGTCGCTGCAAAAAAAAACGCGCATTCAGTGCAACGTAAACGTCGGCATTTTTATTCCCAAACCGCACACCGCGTACCAGTGGATGAAGCAGATTTCGCCGCAGAAAGCGTCTGAAAAAATCGAGTGGATTTTTCAAAATCTTCCCCGGGGAAAATTCAGGATGGGACGGCACAATTATGACGCTACGGTTCTGGAAGGACTTTTGAGCCGCGGCGGATTTTCTGCCGGAAAAATCGTGCTGGATGCGTACAGAAAAGGGTGCAGATTTGACGCCTGGGACGAACATTTAAAGCAGAATTTCAAATTCTGGCAGGAATCTTTTGCGGAAAACGGATTCGACGTGGAAAAGCAGATTTTTTCTCCGCGGAATCCTGACGAAACTTTACCCTGGGACGGAATCAGTCTGGGCGTGTCGAAAAATTTTTTCAGAAGCGAATGGGAAAAATCCGTCAAAAGCATCCTTACGCAGAAATGTTCCGAAAACTGTACTCACCGCTGCGGAATCTGTAACCATAAGGAAAAAGTTTCCGTTCACACAAAGGACGAAATTGAGCGCGCGTCGCTGTGTATAAAAAAAAATACGGTTCCTGCCGTAAAAATTCATCCTGAAAGCAACATTCCTGTTCTGTACCGTGCAGTGTTTGATTTTACGCGGAAAGACGGCGGCGAATTTACGGCGTATCTTGCCCAGGTGGAAGTTTTTCACAAGGCGATTCTGCGCACAAAACTACCGTTCGTTTTTACCACGGGCTTTAATCCGCTTCCACGGCTTGAATTTGCTTCTGCCATGACGCTGGGCATTCCGTCGATGCAGGAAACTGCCAGCTGTTATTTATACGATGAAATTTCCGCGGAAGAATTCATGCATAAAATGAACGGCAGTCTGCCTGAAATTTTCCGTCTGACTGAATGCATGATTTTTCCCGTGACGAATTTGCGGAAAAGGGAGTCCCTTTCAAAAAATTTGTGGGGTGCAGAATACGGATACAGTTTTTTGTCCGCAGCGGATGGCGAAAAATTCATGCAGTCTGTACCCGTGGCATCATTTCTGTCTGAAAATCCTGAATTTTCCGCGGAAAAAATCAGCGAAAAAGGGTACAGAATCATGGCTCCCGTAAGCGACAAAAATTTCCGCGGAATCCTGGAAGAATTTTTCAGCAAAAAATGGTACGAAATCGTGCAGATTGAAAAAGTCGCCACGCTTTCAAGGCCCGAAATCGACGGATGGACTGCTGCGGACGAAGAAAAATGGCGGTGCGACAACAAAAATTTTACCAGGAGCGCGGAAAAAATCGTTTTTTCAGACAGACCCGTGCCGTATCTGGAACTTTACGCGCAGATTGCAAAAGTAAACCGCGACCTGATGGAAACAAAAAGTCATGTTGACCGGCTGAAAAAAATCGCGGAGGGTACAGATTGAAAAAACGCGCACAGAACAACCGGACGCTCACTCTTTCCGCGGAAGAAACTGAACCGCTGAGAAAAAAAATCGTGGATGCAGAATCTGTACCCGGATTTTCGCCGTCGGACTTCGTAAACAGAATCATAAACGGCGACACCATGGAAATCCTGCGCTTTGTTCCCGACGAATTTGCGGATTTAATCATAATCGATCCGCCGTATAATCTGACGAAAAATTTCAACGGACGGAAATTTCATTCATGCGCGGAAGAAACTTACGAACGTTATTTAGATGAATGGTTTCCCCTTGTCTGCAAAAAACTTAAAAAAGACGGTTCGCTTTATATGTGCGGCGACTGGAAATGCACTTCGGCGATTCAGCGGGCAATGGAAAAAGAACTTACGGTCATTAACCGGATCACCTGGCAGCGTGAAAAAGGGCGCGGCGCAAAATCCAACTGGAAAAACGGCATGGAAGACATCTGGTTCGGCGTAAAAAATCCGGGGGATTATTTTTTCGACGTGGAATCGGTGAAAATCAAGCGGAAAGTTCTGGCACCGTACAGAATCGGCGGAAAACCGAAAGACTGGACGGAAGAAGCGGACGGAAATTTCAGGCTCACGTATCCCACGAATTTCTGGGACGACATTTCTGTTCCGTTCTGGTCGATGGCTGAAAACACGGATCATCCCACGCAGAAAAGCGAAAAACTTTACGCAAAACTGATTCTGGCTTCGTCGGAAAAAGGCGACATGGTTTTTGATCCGTTTCTGGGCAGCGGAACTTCATGCGTTACGGCAAAAAAACTTGGCAGAAATTTCTGCGGAATCGAAGTGAACGAAGAATATTGCCTCTGGGCGCAGAAGCGGCTTGAAAACGCAGAAAAAGATCCGTCCGTTCAGGGATATTCGGGCGGAGTTTTCTGGGAGCGCAATTCCTTCAGTTCGCAGGCACGGCAAAAAAATCAGTAGGAATTTTCCCGCGGATTTTTTTCACCCGGATTCAGCGGAAATCGAACGGACTTTCATGCGTAGAAAAATCGATTTTGTGTTCAATCGCACTCGGATTATATAAAACCAGGACTGCATCGGGGGAAGTCTGCACGATGAAATTTTTTACGCTTCCTGTAAAATGGCGCAGGTCAATGGAGTCCACGTTTTTTTCCGCCAGAGCCAGACACGAAATCACGCAGTCGCCGAAAGAATCGTGCATGATCAAAATCCGCTTTTTTTCCGCGCCCAGAAGATTTTCAATCTGAATCAGCGGACGGTCGCCGAAATTGTTCGCGCCATACGGATTTTTTGCGTAATAATCTTTTTTTTCAACCTGCGTCATGTCGTATGCAACGGAATAACTGCCGGTTTCGTCCATTTTTTTCGACGGAAGGACGTAGCGGAAAAGCGTTTCGTACTTCGGAAAAATCAGCGAAAAATCGTCGGGCGTGCATCTTGCAAGGGTAACTTTTTTTCCCTGGGAACCCAGAAACCATTCGCGCCATGTTTTTACCGTGAAATTTTCTGCGTCAAGTTTTTCCGTGTCGCTTTCAAAGCCGAATTTTTCGTTCATGAATTCAAGGATTTTTTTCGATGCGTAAAGTCCCGTTTCAGTTTTCCAGTGGTGGTCGGTGCGGTAAAAAAGCGAACGGTGATTTAAATTGTCTTCGCGGATTTTCTGCCTCAGATCCAGAAATTCCACGCCGGATTCCTTCAGCAGAAAAAGCAGGTCGTCCGCATTCTGATTTGAAAAATCTGCCGTGCCCGAAATTTTGTCCTGACTGCTGATTTTGTGGGGCGCCTGAACGTAAGCAAAATTTATTTTTCTTGTCCTGCAAAAATCGTCCAGTTCCTTCAGCGCAGTAAAATTTTCCGTTACGTCTTTTTTTGCCGTGAACGAAGTCAGAAATCCGTCGCCGAGCTGAACCACGCCGTTGTATTCGCCGAAAGACGCAAAATTCCATCCGATGATTTTTTCGTAAACGTTGGACGCTTCCACAATTTTTGAATAAAAAATCAGAAGGTTCGTAGCGTAATTTTTTATCATTTCTTCCTGAGCAAAAACGAATTTTGAAAATCCGTCTTCCCTCTGAAAAATTTTCAGTTTCGATTCTCCTGCCGCTTCCGGTTCAGTTTCGCCGTCGAAAGGATAAATTTTTTTCCAGTCGATTTGTACTTCCGTAAAATTTCCGTTCGCGCTTCTGCCTGCTTCAATGTCATTGTCGAACCAGACCAGATTCGTAAATGAATTTATTTTTCCGCGCTTGATTAAAAGCTGCCGCACGCCCAGACGAATCATGATTGTCGCGAAAAAAAAGAAAATCAGCGCAAGGCAGATCAGCACGAAAAATGATTCCGCCGTAATTTTTCCCGATGAATTTCCGGTTTTCATAAAAATCTCCTAAAAATTAAAGTAAATGAACGGATTGTACGTGGAACTTACCGTGCACAGAACCGAAACGAAAAAAATCGCCGCGCACCATACGCCTTCCAGAAAACGGAATTTCGTTTTGCGGAGTTTTTCAAAAAATTTTTCCACCAGCGACGTGGAACCGGCGGCACAGAAAATCAGGATTACTGCGGAAGACTTAATGCATTCAAAAAACGACGGATCGAAAATTCCCTTTGCGTCCACGCCGAATAAATTTTTTGCATACAGAAAAGCGTCCGAAATCGTACTGCTCCTGAAAATCACCCAGGAAAGAATCACCGCGAACATGGCATAAAAATGCGAAAAAAATTTCAGCCGCCGCGGAAAATCAGTCAGTTTTTCAGCCAGAAGCAGCACGAAATAAAAAAATCCCCACGCCAGAAAAGTCCAGTTTGCGCCGTGCCAGATTCCGGTCAGAAGCCAGACGAAAAGCAGGTTGAAAATCCAGCGCGATTTTTTTACGCGGTTTCCGCCCATGGGAATGTAGACGTAATCGCGGAACCAGGAACCCAGCGAAATGTGCCACCGCCGCCAGAATTCCGTAACGGAACGCGACTCATAGGGATGACGGAAATTTTCATCGAAGTGAAAGCCGAACATCCGCCCCAGACCGATTGCCATGTCGGAATATCCCGAAAAATCAAAATAAATCTGTGCTGCATAACAGAACGCTCCCAGATACGCGCCTGCCACGGAATTATTTCCCGAAAGAAAATCGAATGCATTGTCTGCAATCTGCGCCGCGTAATTTGAAAGCAGGACTTTTTTCGCCAGCCCGAAGGAAAATTTTTTCATTCCTGAAATCATGAGGCTGAAATTTTCATGACGATTTTTTATTTCAGGCTGAATTTTTTCGTAGCGGACGACTGGCCCTGCAATCAGCTGCGGAAAAAACGAAATGTACAGCGCCAGTTCCGCCGGATTTTTCTGTGCGTCCGCCTTTTTATAATAAACGTCAAAAAGATAGGACATGAGCTGAAACGTAAAAAACGAAATTCCGACGGGAAGGGAAATTTTCAGCGCCGAAAAATCTTTATGCAGCAGAATTCCGATTTGCGATGCCGAAAACGAAAGGTATTTGAAGACGAACAGGACTGCGACATGAAAAATTATTCCCGCCGAAAGAAACGCCCCTGCATTTTTTGTGCGCAGGAAAAATCCCAGAATCCACGTGACGAAAATCGAAAAAATCATCAGAAAGACGAAAACCGGCTCGCCCCAGGCATAAAAAAGCAGGCTTGACGCAAGCAGAACCGAATTTTTGAACGTTCTTCCGCGGAAAATCGGGTTGTAATAGAGCACCAGAACCGCCGGCAGAAACAGAAAAAGAAAAACCGTTGAAGAAAAGACCATTTTTTTCCCCTTTTTTTAACGAAATCAGGAATTTGCCCTTGACTTTCCAAAACGCGAATTTCAAAAACGTATACTTTTTTGTTTTAAAAATTCGCGTGAAAAATCTCCACTACAGTAGCGAAT